>JAHFDE010000012.1:7590-22889 GCA_023249165.1 Candidatus Methylomirabilota bacterium
CCATGGAAAAGGCCATCCGGGTGATCTCCGTGGAGCGGGGGCATGATCCCCGCGAGTTCTGTCTGGTCTCCTTCGGCGGGGCGGGAGGCCTGCATGCGTGCGCGCTGGCCCAATCCCTGTCCATTCCCCGCGTGCTGATTCCGCCGCACGCGGGGCTGCTGTCGGCCTATGGGATGCTGGTGGCCGATGTCGTCAAGGATTACGCCAAGACCCTCTTGCGGGGCACCGTGAGCACCAGCTTCGAGGAGCTCCAGGCTGTCGTTAGTGTCTTGAAGGAGCAGGGCCTCGGAGAGATGAAAGACGAAGGGCTGGATGAAGAGTCGATCACCACCGAGGCCGCGCTGGACATGCGCTACCTCGGGCAGTCTTACGAGCTTCGCGTCCCGTGCGAACAGGACTTCCTCTCCCGGTTTCACGATCTGCACCGGAAAAGCTACGGCTATGCCAATCCGGCCCGCGAGACCGAGATCGTGACCGTGCGCCTTCGAGTGAAGGGGGGGGTCGAGAAGCCGCCCCTCGCTAGTGTGGAGGAGGGATCGGCGGATCCGGGAGCCGCCTGCGTCGGCGAGAGGCGCGTGTTTCTCGACGACGAGTGGGTCACGGCCCCGGTCTTCGCCCGGGAGGCCCTGCTGGCGGAGAACCGGTGTGTGGGGCCGGCCCTGGTCGTGGAGATGAGCGCCACCACGTTCCTTGCCCCCGGGTGGGAGGGGAAAGTGGACAGGCGGGGTAATCTGGTGCTCACCAGGCGGGGCCCCCGATGAAGCCAAGCACCGATCCCATCAAGCTGGAGGTCTTCAAGAATCTTTTCGCCTCGGTGGCTGAGGAGATGGGAGTGGCGCTGTGTCGGACCGGACACTCGGCCAATATCAAGGAGCGGCGGGATTACTCATGCGCCATCTTTGACGGCAGGGGCGAGATGATCGCGCAGGCCGCCCACATCCCCGTGCATCTCGGTTCGATGCCCTTGGCGGTGAAGGCCGCCATGGAGGGAAGGCGGGTGAGTCGCGGAGATACCATCATCCTCAACGATCCGTACCGGGGAGGGACGCATCTGCCGGACCTGACCCTCATCTCCCCTGTCTTCGGCGAGGACGGGTCCTCGCCCCTTTTCTTTGTCGCGAACCGCGCCCATCACGCCGACGTGGGGGGGATGGCCCCCGGCTCCATGGGCGTGGCCACGGAGATTTTTCAAGAAGGCATCCGGATTCCGCCGGTGACTTTGGTGAAGGGGGGAGATCTCAATCGGGACGTGTTCGATCTGCTCCTGGCCAATGTCCGGACCCCGGAGGAGCGGGAGGGAGATCTCGAAGCCCAGCTGGCGGCGAACGAGACGGGACGGAGGCGGCTTCTCGAGATCGTCGCGCGCACCGGGGTCGACGACGCGCTCCGCTACACGGAGGAACTCAAGGCGTATGCCGAGCGGATGACCCGCGAGGCCATCCGCCGGATCCCGGAGGGCTGCTACCGCTTTGAAGACTACTTGGATGATGACGGCGTGACGGCCGAGCCCATTCGGATCGCGGTGGCCGTCACCGTCAGGGGAGGCCAGGCGGTCGTTGATTTTACCGGCACCTCGCCGCAGGTCGCCGGGAGCGTGAATGCCGTCTATGCCGTGACGCTGTCCGCGGTCTTTTACGTCTTCCGTTGCCTCGTGGACTTCGACATCCCCTCCAATGCGGGCTGCATGGTCCCGCTGACCGTCATTGCGCCGGAAGGGAGCGTGGTCAACGCGCGGCCTCCCGCGGCGGTGGCGGGCGGGAATGTCGAGACGTCACAGCGGGTTGTGGATGTGCTGCTCGGGGCGTTGGCCCAGGCCCTGCCCGATCGGATCCCCGCGGCGAGCGCCGGCACGATGAGCAACCTGGTTATCGGGGGCACCGATCATGAGCGGGGACGACCTTTCGCCTATTATGAAACCATCGCCGGAGGGATGGGGGCGCGGCCGACGCGGGACGGCGTGGATGCGGTGCAGACCCACATGACCAACACGCGGAACACGCCCATCGAGGCCTTGGAGCACGCCTATCCCCTCCGGGTGCTCCGCTACGAGATTCGCCGTGGATCAGGGGGGAGGGGGAGACATCGAGGGGGGGATGGGATCCGGCGTGATGTCGAGCTGCTGACGGATGCCGCAGTCGGTCTGCTGGCGGACCGGCGGCGTTTTCGCCCCTACGGGCTGCGGGGGGGAGAGTCCGGTCAGGGGGGAGAGAGCGTCCTGATCTCGCCAGGTGGGGAGAGGCCCCTCGGCTCAAAATTTCACCTCCGGGCCCGTGCGGGGGAGATCATCAGTATTCGAACTCCCGGGGGAGGCGGGTACGGGAGGCCGGGGGGACACGCATGAGGAGGGAATGCAGATGACGAGACAGGCGGAGAGGGTGCGAGCCATCCTGCGGTGTGCCATTGCCGTTACACTTCTCACCGGGTGCGCCACTTCCGGTTTCGAGGCCACTCCACCTGGCCCGGGGGTCCCTCGGATCAGTGATCTCCGCATCGAGCCGACCGTCGTGGAGAGAGGGGAGCAGGCTACCTTACGGTTCGATTTCCAGGATACTGACGGGGATATCATGGACGTCTATCTAGGGCTCAGGAGCGAGGTGACGGACTTCACCCTTGCCACCGGGCTTCAGCCCGTCGTGCTCAGCCGCGGGAGATACTTCGGGCAGACGGAGGGGACGGCGGAGGAGAGCATCTCGATCAGCTTCGAGCGCCGATCCGCTCCCCTGACCTTCGAAGAGCGGACGGACCCCAGACAGACGCAGCAACAGATGGGAGGGATCCGGGTCTATGTGGTTTTCGTGGTCGATGAGAAAGGAAACGTGAGCAATTCCCTCCGGGCTCGGGTGACCGTGCGGTGACGGGCAGGAGCTCGGCACGCACTCGGAAGGTCGGGGAGGAGGCGGATCGGATCTGTCTCTTCCCGCGGGACGCTCGCGGAGGGGATGTCCAGCGGTTGTATCGGGCGGCCAGGCGCCTCCAGAAGGCTCCCCTCACCTCTCTGGCGGCCTTGCGGCTGTCGGAGGCGGTTCGGTCAGGGGATGCGGTCCTGCTGATGACCGGCGCGGGGGCTCCTCCTGAGCTCCCCGCCGGCGAGACTGATGGCCCGCTCGGGGTCGCAGTCCTGGCGCGGGCCCTTCATCTGGGCCTCGGGGCTCGGCCCTTTGTGATCTCGGAGGAGAGGAGTCTGGGACCGCTCCGGGCGGTGCTGCAGGTCAGGGGAGCGACCTGCACCCTCCTCCCCTTCCCCTGTGGCCGGGAAGAGGCCGGGTATCGCCTGGTCGAGGAGCTCCGCCCTGCGGCTGTCATCAGTGTGGAAAAGCTCGGTCCCAATCCCAAGGGGGTCATTCACGATATGCGGGGCCGGAACGTCTCGGCAAGCCACGCGTCCGTCCGGGGACTGTTTGATAGTGCGAGGGAACGGGGCATCCTCACCGCGGCGGTCGGTGATCGGGGTAACGAGGTCGGCTTCGGGTTGCTGACCGGTCCAGAGGTCCGACCGCGGCTGCGCACCGCGCGATGCCGGTGTCCCTGCCGGGGAACGATCGGCTGCGATATCCGGGCAGATGTGCTCGTGGTGAGCGCGATCTCCAACTGGGGAGCATACGGCGTGGTGGCGTGCCTGCAATCGATCGTTGGTCGTCGCCTCCTGCACACCCCGCAGGAGGAGGCGGCGATGCTTGATGCCGCGGTCCGCGCGGGGGCACGCGACGGGGTAACCCATGCGTCGACCTTAACGGTGGACGGGGCCGATCTCGCCGTGCAGCAGGCGGTGATGACGCTGCTCGGCGCGGTCAAGTGACAAGAGGATCCTGCTGACGAAACGGGCAAGGGATGAAGAACTGCCTAATCTGTGGGCATGAACGGGAGGCGAGGCGAAACAGAGGAAAGTGTCCGATCGCGCATTCTCAAGAACTTTCCTTGGATTGACACTGATCGAGATTGACGAGAAGATTGGCATGGGGCTTGCTCGGGTCCGGGGCGAGGTCGCGAACGGGGAGGGTCTTCTGGGGTGCGGGAGGCGGACGGATCTCGGAACAGTGGGGAGTGAATGATGAAGAAGATCGAAGCGATCATCAAGCCGTTCAAGCTGGACGAGGTGAAGAATGCTCTGGCGGAGATCGGCATCCAGGGGCTCACGATCAGTGAGGTGAAGGGGTTCGGCCGACAGAAGGGCCATACCGAGCTCTACCGGGGGGCGGAATATACGATCGATTTTCTTCCGAAGGTGAAGGTCGAGGTGGTCGTTGCGGATAGCAAGTCTGAGCAGGTGGTGGAGACCATCCAGGCAGCGGCGAAGACGGGACGGATCGGTGACGGGAAGATCTTCATCATTCCTTGCGAAGAGGCGGTGCGGATTCGGACAGGGGAGCGAGGGGAAGAAGCCATCTAAATTAGTTCATGGTGCAGGGTTCATGGACACGGATCGGAATCCTTCCCTGAACCATGAACGGCTCGGCGACTCGACTGATCTGGTCGAAGTCTGAGCTCGCCGAGGCCTCTGAACCCTGAACCAAGAAGGGGCCCCGTGGAGTCACGGGGCCCTTTCGTCTTTCATCGAGGGAAAGGCAGTTGACCGCCCCTGGCCCGACCGATAGAGTGGGGAGCATGGGGACGCGGATCCTCGAATTTCGGTTCGGGCTTGTGGATCTCGAAGGGGTCATCTTCAACCCGGGCATCCTGTACCGGAGGGAGTTCGGCAGGTTCCTAGAGCGCCGGTATCACATCTCGGCAAAGGAGGCCCTCCGCTTCTACCAGGCCGATGAGGCGTTGCCGCTCCAGGCGAAGTTTGCACGCCTCCTCGCAGAGCACGGCCATCCACCCGAGGAGGCGGCTCGTGCGACCGCCGCCTTTCGGGCGGTAGTGGGGGCATCTCGGCCGGTGGTCTCGGAGGGGGCCCGCGAGCTCCTAGAAATCCTCACCGCTCGCGGGACACACCTGTCCGCCTTGTCCGAGACCGAGTCCCGCTTCGCCGAGGGCAAACTGGAAGAGGCGGAGCTGCAGGGCCTCTTTGGGCAGGTGATCGGCACTGAAATGGCTTCGAGGGAGCGCGAGCAGATCGTGCGCTGTGCGGAAGTGATGGGGCTGCCCCTCGAAACCTTTGCCGGCCAGGGCGTCGTCCTCACCGGCAACCCGGACGATCTGGCCGCGGCCGGGGCGCTTGGCTTCTACGCCATCGCCGTCGCCCATGTGTCTCCGGAGGATGTGTTGAAGGCGCACGGGGCTCACGAAGTCTACCGGCACGTGGCCCATCTTTCGCTCCTCCTTCGCCAGCACTGACAGAGCTGGCGGCTGCTAAAAGGCCAAGGAGCTGTGATGCTCCTTGCGTTCCAGCGTGCTAGCTTTCTAGCCTCCAAGCGGTGGTAGCTGACAGCTGACTGCTAGAGAGATCGACCCGTGACGCCGGAAGAGGACGCCATCAGGCAATTACAGGAGGAGGACTCGACTGCCCGCCGTCAGGCGGCGGACCGTTTGGGGGCGATCGGCGGGACCTTAGCCGTGGAGCCGTTGGTTCAGGCGCTTCGGGATGAGGACTGGGGAGTGCGCACCATCGCCGAGCACTCGCTGTGGCAGATCTGGTGCCGGTCGGGCGACGGGACGGCGGACACTTTGCTGCAGGAGGGGATCCAGGCCTTGAAGCGGGAGGCGTGGGCAGAGGCGGTTGCCACGTTCACCCAGGTGATCGAGAGGGTCCCCGAGTTTGCCGAGGGATACAACAAGCGGGCGACCACCTACTACCTCATGGGCAAGTATGCGCAGGCCATTGCCGACTGTGATGCCACGATGGCCAGGAACCCGTACCACTTCGGTGCGTTGAGCGGGGAAGGATTGTGTTACCTCGCCCTGGGTCAGCTCCGGACGGCCCGGGACTGTTTCCGAAGAGCCTTGGCGGTGAACCCCAACATGCCTGGGGTGGAGCAGAATCTCGCCGCTGTTGAGCGTGCCCTTCATGCCAGCGGGAACGGCTTTGACTAGTGCCGTTCCAACTATTTGTGCCAACTTCTTTGACACACACACCCACCACCATTATGACAACGGTACGGTGATCAAATTATGCTCAGCAAGTTGGAACGGCACTAGTGAGCACGGGGGAGATCATGCGAGCCGGAGGTACGCGCATCGCTCTTCGGTGAGACCGACGAGGACCCGGATCGGGGGGGGAAAGGGCGCGCTCTTCGCGAGAAAGTGCCGGATGTAGAGTGCCGTCGCCCTCTTGTTCCCCTCGAGGATCGTCCATATTCTGCCTGTAGACTGCCCCATCAGGATGAATTGGTTCTGGATCTCGACCTCTGGCAACCGGTCTCGGATCTGGAGAACATTCGTGATCACTGCGCGGGCCTCGTGGGCCCAGCGACCGGTCGCCTGGGCCGGGACGATGCCGCGGGCGATCACGGTCGCCGCCGCTGACAGTCGCCCGGTGTCGCGGGAGAGCAGGGTCCAGGTCGGATAGTTGATGACCCGGAGCCTTCGAAATTCCTGAGGGGGGATCACGGCGCGCCACCATTCTGTCCGGTGCGGAAGACCTCCCCAGAGGTCTCCCCGGTGAAGCCGGAGCACTTGGTGACGCAGACGATTCTCTCGGACGCTGGCCAGGATCGGCCTCCGGATCAGACGCGAGGAGAGATCGAGGCGCTTCAGGGCTGCAATGACCCGGGGACGAAAGCGGGGCGAGGAAAGCTCTGCCTTGAGCCAGCAGGCGGCGACGACATCGGGGCTCACCCGTTCTAGGAACGTCATACGGGTTTCGTGGGTTCTGCTCAGCGCCGCCGGGGCTTGGCAGGGCGCATTTCGATCCGGGTGCTCATCGTGCGCGGCGGTGACTTGAGCAGATAGACGACCATGTCCGCGATGTGCTCGGGGAGAATCGCCCATCCCGATCTGTCGGTGCCCCCGGCGGAAAAATCCGTCTCGACACTGCCGGGCATGATGTGGCTCACCCGGATCCCATCGTAGCGAATCTCCTGGAACAGGGCCTCGCTGAACCCGAGGAGACCGAACTTGGAGGCGTTGTACGCGGCCATCGTCGGGTGGGCGTTCGCACCGGCGAGAGAGCCGATGTTAATAATGTAGCCACCCCCACGGCTCCGCATTTTCGGAATGGCCTCGTGGCAGCAGTAGAAGACCCCGGTCAGATTGGTGTCGATGATCTCCTGCCACTCCTCGGGCTTGAGATCCGCGACGGAGGCCGTGGTGGAGACGCCGGCGTTGTTCACCAGGATGTCCAGGCCTCCGAACTCGCGGACGGCGAAGTCCATCAGCCGCTGCACTTGGCGGTACTCCCGAACATCGCAGGCAAGTCCCGCCACCTTTCCCTTTTCCCGCCGCCGGCACTCCTTCACCGCCCGATCGACGTCGTGTTGGCGGCGGGAGGAGATGACGACGGCGATGCCCTGATCGATCAGGGCTAGGGCGATGGCCCGGCCAATGCCGCGCGTGCTCCCTGTTACCACCGCGACCTTTCCCTCGAGCGACATGCGCTCTCCCTCCGGGTTCATAGGGTTCGTTGGGTTCATTGAGTTTATTGCGTTGGTTTCTTCCAGTTCCAGCGCCCTGCTTCATAGCGTCCTAGGTTCCGGGGCGCCGACATGGTAACTCAAGAAACCCTATGAACCCAACAAACCCAACAAACGCAACAAACCCAAGAAACCCGATAAACCCGACATCCAGACACCGACTATAGCCGGGATGGGAAATTTTGGCAAATCCCTGAGCGATGTCAGCCATTTTGTCCTGGGCAGTGTCGGTGGCGGGTTGGCTCCACAGAGGGTCGCGCACGGCCCTGTGAGCGGGCATTGGCACCGACCCGGGGAGAGGAGAAGCGAACGAAACGAGCTAATGGGAAGGTGCCGTCGATGGGGATGGGGAGGAATCCAGCGCGAGGGACATCTCACTGCACAGGCGATCGACGAGAGCGTTGATCAACGCTCCCTCTGCTGGCTTGGGGTCGAGAAACTGGACCCCCATCCCGCTGGGTGCGTCTGGTTTTGTCTCATCCCTGTGGTTCCATACCACGCGGGCGAGCATTGAGAAGGTGTGCGAGAGGTTCGGCAGGTTGAAGGTGAGCGCAACCTGCGATCCCGGTGGTGCGGGCTGGGGTGTCGCGACGAACATCCCGCCCCGGCTCAGGTTGACGCAGGTCCCGTGGCCGGCCGTCCCCGCCTGGCCGTATTCGACGGGGAATCGGACGGGGGTCCGGGCGTAGGCCTGTCGCTCGCCCCGATACACCCACTGGTTGACGAGGGCCGGATCGACCGGTTGCTCGAAGAGCACTCCATGGGCCACCCTGGTCCCCGCCGGGCTCGGCGTCCCGTGGTCAGCCCAGACGACATGGGCCCGCAGCGGGTCTCCCTGAGCGACCCGGACCATCATCGGCGTCCTGAGCGGCAGGGTTTCTGGCATCAGAATTTCGAGGCCCGCGGCGCTGACAAACCGCGTCTTGCCGGCGATGAGTCTCGCCGAGGGCCGCCCGGGGATCGGGGCGGCGCACTCCACAGGCAGATAAGCCTCAAACCGGGGGTAGTCGGCGTGGGTTATGTCGGGGGTCATGAGTCGCCTCCAGCATCATTTAATCCCATCTTATTCGCAAGGATCGTGCCAACCTTCCCTTTACAATCGCCCCGGAGTGTGTTACGGATAGGGCATGAAAAAGGTGGACGCCATCATCAGACCGCTGAAGTTGGACGAGGTACGGGACGCCCTCGCCGCGATCGGGATCCAGGGGATGACGGTCAGCGAGGTGCGCGGCCACGGCCGGCAGAAGGGGCATTCCGAGCTGTACCGGGGGGCCGAGTACGTGGTCGAGTTTATCCCCAAGATCCGCATCGAGATCGTGGTGGACGATGACGATCTGCCTAAGGTCCTCGAGGTCCTGCAAAAGGTGGCCCGGACGGGGCAGATCGGGGACGGAAAGATTTTTGTCAGCCGGGTCGAGGATGCAGTTCGGATTCGGACGGCGGAACGAGGAGTGCGCGCCATCAAGGAGCCTTCCCACTGATCGGCATACGGTCATGACCGCCTCGATCACTTGACAGTCCCTCTCGCTGGCTTTCCCGATCTTCCTCACCCGTGCCGCTTCAAACAGAACACGCAGGGTGTCAGCTTTACGCCGGATAGCCAGTACGTCCTGGTCCAGAATTACGTGGAGCAGGAGCTGGCGGCGTACACAGTGAGTGGGAAGGGGCCGGCAGGTGGGTTACGCGGGGCTGAGGCGGCGGGCGATGATGAAGAAGCCGGTGTGGGCGACCATGCGGAGCGCGGGCCGCACGCTGAGTCCCTGGATGCGCCAGGGGCGATGGACCGTTTCGAAGACCTCCTGAAGCTGTAGTCGCGGCTCATTCTCGATCGCAGCGGCCATCTGCTGCACCTGCGGGACCGTCGGGAAGAAGGCAACGAGGAGCCCTCCGGGTCTCAAGGCCTGAGCTGCATCCTTGACTGCCCGCCAGGCCTCCGGCAGATCCAGGACCACCCGATCGACCAAGGTCTCCTCGATCCCCTCATAGATATCTTTGTGCTTCAACAGCCAATGCGGGACCTTCCCCAGGAAGGCCTCGACATTGAGCCTGGCCTGCCGCAGGAAATCCTCACGCACCTCGTACGTAATGACCTGGCCCTTCTCCCCGACCGCCTGGAGGAGGCCGATGGTGAGCGCGCCCGAACCACCGCCCCCCTCGACGACGGTGGCGCCGGGAAAGATGTCCCCCCAGATCAGGACGGTCGCGATGTCCTTCGGGTAGAGGACCTGGGCGCCCCGCTTCATCTTGAGGACGTATTCGGCAAAGGTGGGGCGAAAGGCGACAAAGAGGGCCCCTCCGGACGAGCGGAGGACGGCCCCTTCCTCGCGGCCGATGATCTCGCTGTGAGGGATGGTCCCGAGATGAGTCGAGAACTTATCGTGAGGCCGGAGTGTGCACAGGTACTTGCGCCCTTTTGGATCGATCATGAGAACCTTCTCGCCGGCCTCCAAGGGTCCGCCCCGCATGACCTGCCTCCTGGGAACTCACTGTATCACAGCAGCACGATGGCCGAACAGCGTGCGTCAGCCTCACTTCGCCAGCACGCGGATCAGCTTCAACAGGCGAAGGTCCAAAGGCTTCTGCTTTCCGACGACCTCGGCTAAGGGGGTCATGGTGACCTCTCCTTTGATGAAGCCGACCAGCACCCCGTGTTCCCCCCGGTCGAGGGCTTCAGTCGCGCCGGCACCTAGTCGGGTGGCAAGGGTCCGGTCAAAGGCCCCCGGAGCCCCACCGCGCTGGACGTGGCCCAGGGTCGTCACCCGTAGCTCGAATCCGAGGGTATCGCGATGCTCTTGAAAATGGGCGGCCATGGCTGCGGCGTTATACTTGGCCCCTTCGGCCACGACGACCAGGGCGTGCAGCTTTCCCCGCTCGTAGGCCGCCCGGAGGTCTGCAGCCAACTCATTGGGGTCTGTCTCGACCTCGGGGATCACCACCGCTTCGGCGCCACCGGCAAGTCCTGCCATCAACGCCAGGTACCCGCACTGCCGGCCCATGACCTCGACCAGGAACGCCCGCTGGTGGGAGGAGGCGGTCGTCTTCAGTCGGTCGATGGCCTCGAGTGCGATGTTCAAGGCGGTATCCACTCCGATCGAGATGTCCGTGCCGACGAGGTCGTTGTCGATGGTCGAGGCGACGCCAACCACGGGGAAGCCCATCTGGGACAGCTTATGGGCGCCCGTTTGGGACCCGTCCCCGCCGATCACGAGGAGGGCGTCGATGCGTCGCTCGATGAGGTGGCCAAGCGCCTTCTCGCGACCGACCTCCCTTTCGAAATCGGGGCTTCGGGCGCTTCCCAGGATCGTCCCCCCCTGCTGCAGGATGCCGCCCACGTCGCGGGCGGTGAGCGGCGTCATCTCGCCTACGATCAGCCCGGCGTAGCCCTGCCGAACGCCAAAGACCTCCCATCCGCGATACAGGCCGGTCCGGACAACCGCCCGAATCGCGGCGTTCATGCCGGGCGCGTCCCCGCCACTCGTGAGCACGGCAATCCGTTTCATGATCTGCTTCCTCGTCGGGCACCCCTGTGGAGTATTCTCTCTCCTCCGCTGTCTCCGGGCTTCGTGCCCTCTTCCGGTCATCTCCGGCTACACTTATCATGCCCCGAATGGCCGCCGGTGTCAAAAAACCTCAAAGAGGGTCCGGGAGGGTTCGGCGAGGATGCTGTTTTGGGAACGAGAAGTGCGGCGATAAGGGAGGGTAAAGAACGTACAGAAGGTACAGGAAGTACAGGAGGTGCAGAGGGTGCAGAAGGTGTAGGGCAGGCGTCACCGACTCCGCGCCGCCGCCGTGCGCCGGGCCAGATCCATCATCCGGCAATAGGCGCACGTCTCGGTCGTGGTGGTCTGGCCGCAGGCCTCGCACTCCTTCAGCTCGACCCCATCCGTTTGGGCGGCAAGGAAGGCGGGGCGACCCTTCTTGAGGAAGCCAAAGTAGAAGCTCTGCTTTGCCCCCGGCGAGGCATATTCGAGCTGGTTAAGCAGGTCCTTGTAAAACAAGGAGGTCGCACCGACCGCGTTCGGGCACTCGTCGTCGTGGTAGTCGATCCCGCGGAGCATGGCGTACGCCAAGGTCTCTCGCTCGGTGAGGCGGACCAGGGGCTTGACTGTCTTGACCAACTTGGGATGGGTGGCCTCGAGCGCGGGTCCCATCCGGCCGAGCTGCGGCGTCTGCCAATGGAGCAGGTTGCCCAGGAGGGTTGCGGCGGCATCGTCCAGGTTGTGCCCGGTGGCGAGCACCGAAAAGCCTCCCTGAAGGGCCGTCCGGTTCATCAGGTACCGCTTGCTCAGCCCACAAGCCGAGCACGGCACGCGACGGGTGTATTCGGCCAGCTCCGGGATCGAGAAGTCGTACTCCTCCTTGACGTCGGTGACGATGAGGGGGAGGCCGTTCTTTTTGGCGTACCCCTCGACCGTCGCGCGCGCCTGAGGGGAGTAGTGGTCGATCCCCAGGACGATATGAAAGCCCGTCGTGTGATAGCCGAGGCGCCGCAGCACCTCCCACAGGGTGAGGCTGTCCTTGCCACCGGAGACGGCCACGAGGACCCGGTCGTCCTTCGAGAGCATCTTGTCGCCCTCGATGGTCCTCTCGATCTGTCGCTCGGCGTGGACGATGAAGCAATCCTTGCAGAAGGCCGCATTATGCCGCCTGATATCGATCACCGCCTTGCCGGGACAGGTCTTACACTTCATGAGCCGATCCTCCCGAGATGGCCGGGACCACCTCGACGGTCTCCTCGTCCCTGACGAGCTCATCCGGGGTGAGCAGCTCCTGGCCCCGGACGACCAGGACCGACTCCGGATTGATTTTGAGTTCCTGGAGCAGATCCCGGACCCGCCGGCTGCCGGGCATCTCGACCTCGCGGCGGGGGCGGCGAACGATGACCTTCATGCGCAGGCTCCATATATATAATAGATGATGCACGCTTACTCTATCAGGAATCACCGGGCTTTTCAACCCGGCCGGGTTGTGGTTAGAAGCCTGCCGCGTGCAGGGTTCGCATGATCTCCTCGATCGCGATCCTGGTCTTCCGATAGGTAACCCTCGCCGCGCGCCGCTCGAGGTCCACCCTGACTTCCATGATCCCCTGAAGCCCCTTCAGGATCCTGGCCACCTGGAGTGCCTCTGCTTCCGATTTCATGTTGGCCATATGAATCGTGGCCTGCCCCAGCAAGCGGCCTCGCAGGAAGCGGATCAGCAGTAGCACGACACATGCCACGATCGTCGCCACAACCACCCACTTCATCCGCGTGCCTCCCTGTCGGCCACCCGGCTACAGTAACGAATGTGCCCTCCCAAGTCCAGGATCAATCCGGCTGCTCCCAAGCCGCAAGTTTCCCATTGACAGGCAAGTATGCGGACCTAGATTTAAGGATAGAACGGGGAGTTTTCCACCAAGGATCCTGGCTTCACCGCCACAAGCGGCCGAAAAGACCCCGCGAGACCTCCCTCCGGCAGTCAACCCTCCCCTCCTAGTTCATGAGCGAGAGCCGCGAAGTCTTTTGTCTTTGCCCTTTACGGGAC
Source organism: Candidatus Methylomirabilota bacterium (assembly GCA_023249165.1). Classification (GTDB taxonomy): domain Bacteria; phylum Methylomirabilota; class Methylomirabilia; order Methylomirabilales; family CSP1-5; genus CSP1-5. The sequence continues at coordinate 20,622 of JAHFDE010000012.1, forward strand.
CGGGCCAGGAGGAGGTGACAAAGATGGTGCGCGCACCGAGCTGCTCCACATGCGGATCCTTCCTCACAGGCTTCGAACTGGACAAAGAACTCAATTTCTTCATCCACTTCTGCCCTGAGTGCAGAAGTGCGGAAGAGAAGACTGCTCGGCTCAAGGCGAAAGAGGAAGTCGCCGAGGGTAAGGCGGTCAAGGAGGCGGCCTAGCCTCTCGCAGTTGATGGACAAAGTCTAAGGGCCCGGTCCCCCCAGCCCCGGAACGCAGAGGGTCGCCAGAAATGGCGGCCCGTTTTTTTCTGCGCCAGCTTGCGCGACTGCTGCGGTATCATACCCGGGTGAAACTCGGAGTCCTCAAGGCGTTTCGGGAGCATCCGGAGGCGCGCAGCTCTCCCAGATCATCGGCGGCTGGCTGTACGACCAGGTGGGGTACACCAACCTGATCCTGATCAGCGCCGGCTTCACCGCCCTCTGCTGGCTTCTCGTCCCCCTCCTGAAGCTCGAGGAACTCGAGACCCAGGCCCGACAGGCAGTCCTGACGGCTCCCGCTTCAGCGAGCCCCTGAGCCGGATCGCCCACGAATCGTGGCCTGCCCTAGCAGTATCAGTATCCGCCGCACCGTCCGCACGGCGAGGAAGCATCACAATCACCACGATGACCGCCACCACCCCCCCATCGGGCTTTTCCTTCCGTGCCCAGCGCGCTCCGTTAACGAAGACGTCTCCCGAAGTTCAAGACAGAGCCTATTGTGTTGGATCTCCCGGAGCGGGGACAGACCAGGTTTTCGCAAGCACGCTTCGCAACGAAGGTAGGAGGCCCGAAAATTGCAAGTACTCTCCCTGGGGACTCCAGATCAAGTGGTATGAAGGTGTGGATCACGGTGTCTGGATCAGGACGTAAAGGGGGGTCACATGCACAGGAAGCTTTCTCGGTTGACAAAGGCTGGAATAGTGCTGGCAATCGTCATTCTCCTTGGGACGGTTGCTTTACAACTGAAGGGTCCGAAATTACTGAAAGGTGACCTGTGGACTGAAGAAGAACTCAGGACGAAGATAACCCGCGTGGACACCTCAAAGCCGGAGGAGGTGTATCTTGTAACGGAGATCTTGTTCCAACATCAGAAGGTCCAGGAAGGATTCAACCGCCTGCTCCTCCAGTTAAACACCTTGTGGTCGACCATCTTACTCTTGTCCCTCATCATTGAGTGCCTCCACCGGACGACAGTGAGGCCCGGGTGAGTGGCTATACGAAAGCATTTGTCAGTACACGATTTGAGCTATCCCTGATTTGACCCCATGCCCGCTTGAGCCCGCGCAGGACTTTGCCCACCTGGACGAGTTCGGCCTTGAACTTCATCTGGGCCATAACCGAGCGATCTGAACCTGCGCCATGGCCCTGTTGCGGAACCGAGGCCGTACTGCCTGTGAGGGCGGTTGCCTCCCGATTCCGAGTTGAGTATGCTTGGGGTGGCCCATCGAAATGGTGCTCTGAAGCAAAGCCCAGAGAGGATCTTGATTCACCATGGTCTGGCCGCTCGTGAACATCTGCACTGGCCTGTTCCTCCTCACCCTTGCCTTCAAGCCTGAATGGTTTGGGATGGACTTGAAAAGAGAGCTGGCGACGAGGCCAAAGCATGTGACTGTCCTGAAGTGGGTCGGCGCTATCGTCCTCGTTGTTGGTCTGTTCGACCTCCTTGTCAGGTTCCTCCGCTTCCTGTGAAGATGGTTGGTCCTGACTTGCCATTTTGGAGAGAAAGGGGTCGGGAGTCCTTTTCAATTCCTTCCTTGCCAAGCGGGCTTGAAACCACTATATTTGTCCTCGGCTGGAGTGGGCCGGGTGGTCGCTCTGATCGCAAGATTGGGGAGGAAAGTCCGGACTCCACAGGGCAGGGTGGTGGGTAACGCCCACCGGGGGCAACCCCAGGGACAGTGCCACAGAAAACATACCGCCACGCCAGCAGCCCTTGCTCTCTTTCTTGTTGAGGGCTGCCCGCGGGGTAAGGGTGAAAAGGTGCGGTAAGAGCGCACCAGCAGCCCGGCGACGGGCTGGCTTGGCAAACCCCACCCGGAGCAAGGCCAAATAGGTTCCGCCCCCTTGCTGTTGATCAGTGAGGCAGAGAGTGGCCCGCTCTCATGGCCCGAAAGCCAGGCGGAACGGGTAGGCCGCTAGAGTCCCGCAGCAATGCGGGACCCAGAGGAATGACCACCCTTCGCCGCGAGGCGAAGACAGGATCCGGCTTACAGGTCCACTCCAGCCTTTTTCTCTTTCCTGGATC
>JAHFDE010000134.1 GCA_023249165.1 Candidatus Methylomirabilota bacterium
ACTTCGAGCAGAACTTGAAGAAAGAAGGAATAAATGGAAGGAATTCAAGACAAAAGAGAAGATCATAGTCAACGATGAAGACATCGCGTACATCGTCTCTAAGTGGACGGGCATTCCGCTGTACCAAATTGAAGAGGCCGAGTCCCAGAGGCTGCTCCGGATGGAGGAGGATCTCGGTAGGCGCGTCGTGGGGCAGGAGGAGGCGATCCGGGCGGTGACGCGGGCCATCCGGCGCTCCCGCTCCGGCCTGAAGAATCCGCGGAGGCCGGTGGGTTCTTTCATATTCCTCGGCCCGACGGGAGTGGGAAAGACGGAGCTGGCCAAAGCGTTGGCGGAGTTCCTCTTTGGAACCGAGGATGCCATCGTCCGCGTCGATATGTCGGAGTATATGGAGCGCTTCGCCGTCTCGCGACTCATCGGGGCCCCCCCGGGCTATATCGGCTATGATGACAGCGGCCAGCTCACCGAAAAGGTGCGTCGCCGCCCCTTCTCGGTGATCCTCCTGGACGAGATCGAGAAGGCCCACCCGGAGGTCTTCAATCTGCTCCTCCAGATCTTTGAAGATGGCCACCTGACCGACAGCTACGGTCGACAGGTGGACTTCAAGAACACGATCCTGATTATGACCAGCAATATCGGGGCACGGCAGATCACCATGCATGCCCCCATGGGCTTCACCACAGGGAGCCAGGAACAGAGCTACGCCAAGATGAAGGAGACGGTCCTGGCGGAGCTGAAGAAGACCTTCAACCCCGAATTCATGAACCGGATTGACGAGGTGATCGTCTTCCACCCCCTCTCGAAGGAGCACATGCGGAAGATCGTCGACCTGATGCTGCAGCGACTCCAGTCGCAGCTCGATGAAAAGCGGATCACCCTGATGATGTCTGATGACGCCAAGGAGTTCATCATCGACAAGGGATACGACCCGCAGTTCGGGGCGAGACCTCTGCGCCGGGCCATCCAACGCTACGTGGAGGACCTCTTGGCCGAAGAGCTGCTTCGAGGAGGCCTCACCGAAGGGAGCACCGTTCGGGTGAAGGCAGGGGTGGACGTGCTCACAGCGGAGGAGGTGACCAATCTTCTCGGACAAACCAACTGAGTGACCCAGGTCCCGCCACGAGGGTCCGACAGGACCCCTTTTAGGTTTACTTCCCCCCCCTACAGTGGTATAAGTCGCGCGTTGTCTTGAGAGGCCGGGGGTCCATTTCCATCTTACAGGAAAGGTTGTCGATAGATGGAGCGAACCCTACGGACGGTATTTTTTTTGTCTGCTGCCTTCCTCCTCATCCAGACGTGTCCCGCCGTCACCTGGGGTCAACAGGTACCCGTGGTCAAAGAGATCGATATTCGGGGGAACCGGAAGGTCGAGTCTGATGTCATCCGTCAGCGCATACAGACGCGCGTTGGTGATCCTTTTTCGCCCGAGAAAATCCGTGGGGATGTCGAGCTCCTCTTCAAAATGGGCTTCTTCGATGATGTCAAGGTCGAGGCGGAGGATTTGGAAGGGGGACTGCGCCTGATCTACGTGGTCACGGAGAAACCCAGCATTCGGTCGATTCAGATTATCGGGGCGAAGGAGATCGAAGAAAAGGACGTTCGTGAGCGCATCGACGTTGCGGCCGGGACGGTGTTCGAGCCCCAGGCCCTCGGTCGGAATGCCGACAAGATCCGGGCCTACTATGAAGGCGAGGGGTTCTATACCGCGCAGGTGATGGGGAGGTCCGAGAAGGTCTCGGACCGGGAGGTGGACCTTGTCTTTGACATCGAGGAGGGTGCGAAGTTTTTCGTGAGGGACATTACCTTCGAAGGCAACAAGGAGCTCAGTGCCGGTACGATCAAGGGGGTGATGGCCACGAAGGGGCGGTTTTTCATTCCATTGCTTCGCTCGGGAGTCCTCAAGCGACCGGACCTCGACCAAGACGTGGAGCGGATTAAGGCGCTGTATCTCGACCAGGGATATCTGCAGGTGAAGGTTGCAGAGCCGGAGATTCGAATCGATAAGGCGGCGAACCGTCTGGACATTGTGATCCAGATCGAGGAGGGCTCTCGGTTCCGCACGGGAACGGTCAACGTGAAGGGAAGCACCATCTTCTCTCCGGAGGAACTCCTGGCCGGCCTCAAACTCCCCAAAGAGGAGTTCTTCGGTCGCGATGTCCTCCGCAAGGACCTGTTGGTCCTGTCTGGGAAATATGCCGAGCTGGGATACGTCTTTGCAGATGTGGTTCCGGTCACCCGGGTACGGGCAGATGAGACGATTGTCGACGTGACCTTCGACATCACCGAGGGGACAAAAGCCTATGTGGAGCGGATCGAGATTCGGGGAAATACGAAGACGCGGGACAAGGTGATCCGGAGACAGCTGGAATTAGCCGAGGGGGATGTATACAACGGCAAGCTTCTTCAGGAGGCGCGGGCAGCACTGGGCCGTCTCGGGTACTTCGAATCGGTGGATATCAAGAGCAGTCAAGGGTCTGCCCCCGAGCAACTCGTGCTCGGAATCGACGTGAAGGAGAAGCCCACCGGTCGGCTGGGGATCGGTGGAGGGTTCAGCACCTCCGGGGGGGCCATCGGGACGGTCTTCGTGACCGAAGATAATCTCTTTGGACTCGGGAAGCGGATCCGTCTCGCGGCGTCGGTGGGAACTATCACCAACTCACTGAACTTTCGGTACGATGATCCCTTCTTCTTGGACTCGGAGTATTCCTTCAGCCTGGCTCTCTTCGACACGAAATCGTCCTTCAACGACTATGACCAAGAGCGGCTCGGAGGCGAAATCGGATTTGGCCGTCGATTCCTCAAGTACAATTACGCGAGTCTGGGGTACCTGTATCAACAGATTACAATCTCTGACGTCAGTTCGACCGCCGCCAGCCAGATCCAAGAACAAGTGGGGACCTCGGTAACCAGCTCATTGAACCTCGGGCTGGTCCGGGACGTGCGCGATGATCCCGGCAACCCCACGAAAGGGTACCGGGTGGGCCTGAATGGTGCGTGGGCGGGCGGCTTTTTGGGAGGGGACAACGATTTCTACAAGATCATTCTGGATGCCCAATATTACTTTCCCATCTTGGAAGAAAAGGAGGTCATCGGGTCGCTCCGGGGGCGTGTAGGGTTCGCCGAGCCCTATGGGGATACCGATGCGATCCCGCTTTACGAGCGGTTCTTCCTCGGGGGCGCCGGCAACTTTCGCGGGGCCAAATTCCGGGAGTTCAGCCCCGCGGACCCGGTGACCGGGGAGCTGATCGGGGGGAACAGGTTTTACCTCTTCACCACGGAGGTGGGATTCCCCATCTTCAAGGATTTTGTCGATCTCCGGGGGTCGCTTTGGATTGACGTGGCCAAGAACATTGCCACGGACGAAGATGCGCTGAATTTCGACATGGAATATGCCTTTGGGGTGGGGCTGAGCGTGGTGACCCCCTTTGGTCCGGTCCGAATCGACCTCGGATATAACCCGGATCCGCAGCCGGGCAATGACAATTTTGTCATCAATTTCAACGTGGGACGCACGTTCTAGATGAAGGGTGGGGAGGTGGAGGAAATGCGAATGAGACGAGGGATGTCGAAGGGACTGCCGCTGCTGGTGCTGATCACACTCTTCTTCGGAGTGGATGGGGCCCCGGTGGGTGCCGAGGCGGTCAAGATCGGTCTTGTGGACCTACAAAAGGTCCTGGTGGAGTCCAAGAAGGGGAGGGAACCCCTGACAAAGCTCAAGGCCGACATGGACGCGAAGAATCGAGATCTCGATGCGCAAGAGAAGAAGATCCGCCAGATGGTGGCCGATCTCGAGAAGCAGCAGTCCGTGTTGAGTGAAGCCGCCAGGAAGGACAAGGAGAAGGTGATTCAGAAGGCGAAGGTGGACCTCAATCGGACCGCGGAAGACCTCAATCGCGAGTTTGGCGAGCGCGAGCGAGATGTGCGGCAGCAGTTGGTCCGGGAGGTCACGACCGTGGTCCAGGACTACGGCAAGAAAAACGGATATGTCCTGATCATAGAGGTGAGGGCCGCCGGCGTGATGTACAGCAGTGAGGGGGCCGATATCAGCAAGGAGATCATCGCCGCCTATGACGGCGGCGGGGGTTCGCAGAAGAAATAACTGATCAGGGATCGCGCACCTTATTTCCTTGATTCTCAGGCGTCTTCGTGGTAAGAAAGCTCGGCTGTCCGGATCCGGTCGCCGTGAAGCCGGCGGCGGTCATGAGGTTGGGGCGATGGCGGAAGACATCATGGACATCCCAGAGATTCAGAAGCACATTCCACACCGCTATCCCTTTCTGCTTGTGGATCGGATTCTGGAGGTCGAGAAGGGCCGCCGGATTGTGGGAGTCAAGAATGTGACCATGAACGAGCCCTTTTTCGCCGGCCACTTCCCCGGGCGTCCTATCATGCCGGGAGTTCTTCTCATCGAGGGCATGGCACAGGTGGGAGGAGTCTTGTGGAGCAAGACGATCGATCTGCCTCGGGAGGACGTCTCCCGTTACTTTTATTTTGCCGCGATCGACAAGGTCAAGTTCCGCCGGCCGGTGTATCCCGGCGACCAAGTGCGGTATGAGATCCAGATCCTGCACCTCAAGAGTCGACTCTGCAAGATGCGGGGTCATGCGTATGTGGAGGGCCAATTGGTGGTGGAAGCGGAAGTGCTGTCGATGCTCGTGGAGCACCAGCAGTGAGCCGGCCGGCCGGGATAAGACGAGGCGGTCGAACCGCATCTGGAGGGGACGCCCCGGTCCACCTCCATCCGACGGCGATCGTGTCCCCGTCCGCCACGATCGGTCCGGGGGTGACCGTCGGTCCCTACACCGTCATCGGAGACCATGTGAGCATCGGGGAGGGGGCCAGCGTCGGGTCCCACGTGATCATCGATGGATGGACGGAGATCGGCCGGGGGTGCCGGATCTTCTCCCATGCCGTCCTCGGCACCGAGCCACAGGATCTCAAATTTCAGGGTGAGAAGAGCAGCCTGGTGATCGGCGATCACGCCGTCATCCGGGAGTTCACGACTATCCATCGCGGGACCGCGGGGGGCGGCGGCAAGACGGTGATCGGGAATCATGTGCTGATCATGGCTTCCACGCATGTGGCCCATGATTGCATCCTGGGGGATGGAGCCATCCTTGCGACCGGCGCCGGACTGGGCGGTCATGTCGTCGTCGAGGAATCTGCGGTGATCGGAGGCCTCGTCGGCGTGCACCAGTTTTGCCGCATCGGGAAGTATGCCCTCGTCGGTGGCTGCTCGGCCGTGAGGCAGGATGTCATTCCTTTTTCCAAGGTCTCCGGGGACGGTCCGAAGCTGTACGGGCTCAACACCATCGGTCTTCGCCGTCACAATCACCCCAAGGAAACGATCCGCGGTTTGCGAAAGGCCTACCGACTCCTCTTCCAGTCCGGGCTCAATACCTCCCAGGCCGTCGCGCGCATCCAGGAGGAGATCTGGGACTGCGTGGAGGTGCAGCACCTCGTCCAGTTCATCAAGACCTCGGAACGGGGCGTGGCCCGATGAGGGTCTCCTCACCATCGAGCCCCGAGGTGTCGTCTCCGTCCCGACGGCCTGCTGACCGGTGACCCCGAACAGCTGAGCAGGTGAGTCATGTCTCGGATCGGGATCATTGCGGGCTCCGGTCCCCTCCCTCTCTTGGCCGCCCGTGAGGCCAAGGCGGCCGGGCGAATGGTGACCGTGGTCGCCATCCGTGAAGAGGCGGACCCCGCGGTCGAGGCGGTGGCGGATCGCCTCCACTGGGTCGGAGTCGGCCAACTGGGGGCGCTCATCCGGGCTCTGAAGCGCGACGGGGTGAGCGAGGCTATCATGGTCGGCAAGGTGCGGATGAGTCACCTCTTCAGCCAGGTCCGTCCGGATGTCCGGGGAGCGCT
>JAHFDE010000135.1 GCA_023249165.1 Candidatus Methylomirabilota bacterium
GACATCGCCCAAACCTTTCCGGAGCTCTTCGGCACCAAGAAAGTCAACGGCCGGGAAGTCGACGTCGAACAGCTGATCGTCGCGCTCACCCGCGAGCTGGCTCCCGAGATCGCGAAGGTTCTCGCCGCGCGCCGGGAGCTCCTCGCATCCTCCGCGCCGGTCAGGGAGAAATACGCCTGGCCGAAGTGGGACGACACCTTCGACGACCCCGTGACAGGGAAGCCCTGGACCTTTCGCCAGATCGTCCAGGGCATGATCGACAACTTCCTCGGCCAGGACAGCCAGTGGCGCTGGCGCCTCAACGACGAGGTGCCCATCCCGAAGGACGCCCATCCGTTGACGAACCCTGGCCTGGAGCTCACGGGCCCGTGGCATCCGCTCGACATGGCCTTCAACGCCTTGAACAGCGCGGCGCCCATAAACATGCCGGACTTCGAGGACGCCTCGCCCCCTCACTTCCAGCCCGACGGCACGCCCAAGAATCAGCCCATCGGGGTCTTCGCGGCCATGCAGAACGCCAAAGACATTCTGGAAGGCCACTGGGCCGACCGTCCCTACGAGGTGCTGAAAAAAGGCCAGCCTCGCGTGTACCGGATCAAGAAGTCCCCGGCCGAGTGGCCGACCCGGTTCGCCCGGCCTCCCGGGATGCACGTGCAGTACGACCACATCACGGTGGACGGCCGGCCTGTGCCCGCCATGATCCCCATCACCATCCTCTGGGCCGTCAACACCTATGACGCCCTCACGCGCGCCGGCACCGGCGTGTACTACTACATCCCGAAGATCCAGACCCCGCAGGAAGCCCTGATCCTGGAGAAGCTCCTGGTGCGGGTGGAGGAGGCGATCGGCGTCCGGCCGGGCACCTTCAAGATCAAGGTCCTGTACGAGGAGGGCAACGCGGGCCGGTTCCTGCCCGCGATCGCCTGGGTGCTGCGGCGCCGGCTCCTGGGGACGAACGTCGGCCGCTGGGACTACCTGGGCAGCCTCATCGAGATGTGGAAGGACGACCCGCAGGGCGTCTTTCCGGATCCGCAGTCGATCGGCATGGCCTCGCTGAACATGATCGCGTACCAGCGGTACAACGCGCTGATGATGCTCATGGCCGGCATGAAGAACGGCGAGCTCAGCCATGGGGGCCCCATCGGCGGCATGGCCGCGGTCATGATCTACCCGCCGGCTGATCCGTACGGCCGCGCCACGTACAACCCGCTCGCGCTCCGCGCCATTGTCATCGACAAGCTCAGAGAGCGTCTGCTGGGCCTCATGTTCGTGCCCGACGGACCCCTGCCCGCCGGGCAGCAGCCCACCCTGGAAGAGATTCTTTCCGGCCGGGTCAAGGGACGCCTCTACGACGCCTACCGGCAGAGCTGGGTCGCCAGCCCGGAGCCGGCCTATGTCGCCGCGGGCAACAGGCCCCTCCAGGCGCCGGTGACGCAGCTCCAGGCCCTCGTCGATGCGCCGCGCGAGACCGTGGACGTGAAGGGCAAACCGGTGCCGGCGGTCGCCAGCGGTCTCAGCGACGCGGAGCGGTCCCTCCTCCAATCCCGCGGCCTGCTGAACGCGCAAGGCAAGATCACGCCCTGGGTCATCACGAAGGAGATGTACGACACGCCGGACAAACTCTTCACGCGAGAGCTCTGGGAGAACATCTACGGGGTGCCGAAGGGCGACATCACGATCGAGAACATCCAGCACGCCTTCTACATGGCCGCGAACTACGGCTTCCAGATCCTCAATGGCAACTTCGCGGCCGCCATCGACGACTACGAGCTCCGCCTCAGGTTCATGAACGACCTCGCCACCTACCGGATCGACGTCTCCTGGCTCTGGATCCTCATCCATCACCGGTCCGCCATCACGAAGGACGGCTACCTCAAAGGCCCGGCCCTCACCGAGGACGGGCTCGTCCCGGCCCAGAACGCTTTCCAGGTCAAGGCGGGCACCCGCTTCACGAAAGAGCTGTTCGAGAAGTTGTGGGACTACCACAACGAGTGGACGTACGCGTTCTTCGCCGAACTGGACCGCCGCGGCGACCCGGGCCGCTTCGACCGCGCCAAGGCGCCCGTCATCATGGAGCTCCTCAAGCGGCAGCTCCTCTGCCCCCGCTACATCCAGCACAGCGCCCGCGTGCTCTTCGTCGCGGGGGAGGCAAACAGCCAGGAGCACACGCAGATCTTCGAGGCGATCTTCGACCTCTCCCGCGAGGAGATCGTCAAGCGCGTCCAGGCGGGCACCATGAGCAAAAAGGCCCTGGCCGCCCACGACTACGTGTACGACCTCTTCCCGGCTCTCTGAGGAGACCGACACCCGGCGGGGAGACAGGATAAGAGTCGAGGCGCTCGCGCGTCCCGGACTCGTAAGCGATTCTTTCTTGGCAAGGCGAGTTGAAGGACATCAGGGGGTCCCACCACCTCTGGGGAAGCCGTGCTCTCGTTCCCGGCGAAATCCTGAGGCGTCACAGCATACCCGTAAGTCGTCCGGGACCGGACTTGAGTATCCTGATGGGAAGTCCCCGAGGAGGGCTCTCTGGTGAAGGTATGATGAGCTTGAGGAAAGTGTTGAAGCCAGCGGCGTGGATGTTCTACGTGGTCATCGTCTTCGAGATTCTGTTCATGATCAGCCCCTTCGCCCTATACTTCTATTCGGCGTATGGCCCCACCCTCAACGTGTTCCACCGATGGCCATCGACCGCGTGGCTCACCCAGTTTTTTCTGCCCCACTTCTCATACACCAGCAGCATGCTCCTCAACGCCCTCCCCGGGCTGGGCGGACTGCTGATCCTCATCGGCACCCTCATATTCACGGCGGGCGCGATCCCCGTGTATTGGGCAAAACTCCGGGGCCGCGGCCCGGTCACCGGGGGGCTCTACGCGTTCATCCGACATCCGCAGTACGTCGGACTGGCGATCGTGGGCCTCGGAACGCTGTTGATCTGGCCACGCTTCCTGGTACTCATCGCCTACGTCACGATGCTCTTCCTGTACGCCCTTCTGGCCCACTGGGAGGAAGAGCAGTGTCTGACCCGATTCGGCGAAACCTACCGTGCGTATCAAGCGCGGACCGGGACGTTCCTGCCGCGAAGCCTGTCCAGGAGGATGCCCAGGATCCTGCCAGTATCGACGGGCAAGAGAGTCCTGGCGGTTGCAGGGTTCTACCTCGTGCTGCTCCCGGCGACCGTGGCGCTCGGATTCGGCTTGCACGACTATTCGCTCTCAAAGATCTCAGCTTTTTACACGAAAAGCACCGCAGTACTCTCCCCCGCCCTCCTGACCGACCAGGAGCTGGGCGCGGCGTATCGCACGGCGATAGCCGATCCCAAAGTGCAACAAGCACTCATCGCCGCCCGTCCGGCAAAGCTCATCGTCTACGTCGTGCCCATGGAGTGGTACCTCCCGGATCTCCCCATCGAGGCGGTCCACAAGTCCGGAGGTCATCAGACGCCACCCGACTTCGACCGGCGACATTACAAGGTGCTCTTCACCGCGGCACGAATCCACACGGTGGAGGCCACAGAGAGGGACATCATCACATCTGCCTACGGCCGGGATCCGATCGTGCTGGTGAAGGTCGATATTTCGGTCCCGGAGGTGACCGGGATCGAAACACCACCGCCGCACGTGGTCTGGGGCGATATCCCCACCCCGATGTTCTGAAGCCGCAATCTGATCCCGATTCTGTTTGACTTTCTACCGGTCGCTTCCCATAATTCCATTCCATTATGCCGATCAAGCCACCGAAGCGACTCGATCGGGAACGCCTTCGCATTGATAGACTGCCGGTTGTGTACGCCCGCGCGGGGGCGCGATGGCCCCTGTGGCGTGACCGCCTGGTCCTGATTCACGGCAGCGGGTGCAGCGCCGACTCGTGGCGGTACCAATTGGATGGCCTCTCCAAAGACTTCGCGGTGGTCGCGGTGGACCTACCAGGGCATGGCGCCTCCGAGCCGGTGAACGACCCATCTATCAAGCGGTACGCCATGACGGTGAAAGGGCTGCTCCAACGCGTTGGAAAAAGAAAGGTCTTTCTGGCGGGTCACTCGATGGGCGGGGCCGTTGCACTCCAGGTCGCCCTGGAACATCCGGAGCTACTCAAGGGCGTGATCCTCGTCGCAACGGCGGCCTACCTTGATATGCTGGCGCTCACGCCCAACATGTTCCTGTGGGCGGCGGCCACCATGCCGCATAAGTTCAAGGGGATGTTCTTCTCGAGTCTGGTCACGAAGGAGGCACTGGCCATGGCGCGCGATGATGTCCGGCGCTGCAGCCTGGAGACGATCCTGGGCGATTTCGCCGCCTGCCGCAACTTTGATTTCAGGGGTCAGCTCAAAGGGCTCAAGCTGCCAACGCTGATCCTGTGCGGGAGCGAAGACCGGATTACGCCGGTCCGTCACTCCAAGCGTCTACACCAAGAGATATCCGGATCCACGCTGAGGGTGATCGAGAAGGGAGGGCACATGCTCCCCCTCGAAGCACCCGCCGAGCTCAACGCCGCCATCCGCGAGTTCATCCGAAGAGTCTAGGACCGACGTGGGTCGTGACTGCTATTTCGACTTCCTCTTCGGCTTGAGCCTCAGGGCCTTGACGGCAGCCGTAGCGTCAATAACTCCGTACCCCAGGTCGTAGTCCCAACCGTTGCCCTCCAGGTCGCGGGCGGTGCGTTGGAGCAGTCCCTTTAATTGAGAGGGGCGGCGCTTCTTGGCGGAGACCTTCTGGCGAATTGCTGCAGCCACCCCGGCAGCGACCGGGGATGCAGCCGAAGTTCCACCATCGGCCGGGTAGACGCCAGAGCCCCGGAAGTGGCTGTAGGCTGCGAGATCGGGCTTACGGTTATACAGCCCTCCCGGCCCCTGGGAAGAGTAGCCCAACCGGCGATCGGTCACGGTCACGGCGGCCACGGTCACCACGTCGGGGTGCGAGTTTGCGCCATGGATGCTCGCTCCAGGGCCGGTGTCCCCGGTGCCACACCGGCCATCAGGACACTCGGCGCCACAGTTGCCCGCCGCAAAGAAGATATCTGCGCCCGCCGCCACCAGGCTGGCCACGATCTGGTTGAAGGGGTGCTCTGGATTGGCACTGTAGTTCTCCGGCGAGCCGATGGGCGCGTCTTCGGAGCGATCGAACATACCCCAACTGTTGTTGACGACCAGCGGACCGGGCTCGCGTTCCAGCCGATCCCTGAGATCGGCGAAGGCAGCGATGGCATCCGACAGAAATGCGGTCCAGGTCCCGGCCTGAGACTGAAGCAAAGCGTAGTCGAGGATGCGCGCCTCAGGAGACGCGATGCGGACGTCATAGGCCACCATCGTCCCATGATCCGGAGGTGTAGAGCCGGGTACGTACCCCGGAAGGGGGGCCCATCCCCCGGCGACCGGGATGCGGCTGCCATCGATGCCGGTGTCCACCACCGCCACACGCACCCGCCGTCCGGTGAGGCCTACGCGGCGCAATATCGCAACCCCCAACTTGCGGGCCACGTCGCGGTCACTGCCGATCGGACGGTCACCGCAGTAGGGCGCAGGAAAGGGGGCAACCGAGGGATCGGCGAACACCCCGACCACATCCTGCGCACGGTCATGACGGAGGCGTGCGATGGCGTCTTCGTCCTCGAACTCACACCGCACGCTATACGTGGTGACCGCCTCAACATCGCCATAATTGAAGCCTCGAGCGGCGGGACGTTCCGCGGCAGGGGCAATCCGACCCAGGACTCGAACCGGATGGTATCTCTCATCGAACACCATGCCGCTGACTTTGATCGCGGTCTCGAGCAGGGAACCGACCAGGGCAAACGATCGGCGGCCCCACGCCTGCTGCAATGGCTTCAGGCTCCGGAGTAACACGATGCGACGAT
>JAHFDE010000136.1:0-5010 GCA_023249165.1 Candidatus Methylomirabilota bacterium
GTGAGCGGAGGATCGCTTCTAGGGCCTGCCGTTGTTTCGGACTCAGGCTCTTCATAGGGGTCCCTCGCTGGGACCCCATGGATAACCTGTGTTATCTATACCCTGTCAAGCACAAAATATCGGGGAGCGAAAGGAGGTGTATTGGTGTGCTAAATAAAATTTAATGTTTTTTCGAGAAAATACTCACTAACTCTTTAAAAAACAAGACTTCTCACTCCGTTCATATGGAATCAATCACTTAGCCTCCGAAAGGTGTCCGGTATCTTTCTTCGTCGCACCACCATGTCTAACGGAATATCCCTTTCCCCGAAGGTGCCAGCACCTGGGAAGTGACATAGAGACTTCTGACCCGCCTTCTGCGATCCCCGAACGTAACCCCAGAACTCATGAGGCTGAGGCGGCGTCTTACGACTTGGGCCCACTGCTAATATGCCTCAGTTCCTCCAGTGATTTTGCACTTGGATAGCCACAGAATTGGCAGGCACTCCTGATTGGCCGGAAAGTATTTGCTGCATTTGATGCAGTGAACATAAAGATATTGCAGGTATGACCACGTCCCTTGCCATTTCGTTGCTTCAGCGGGTCCGATGCTCGTCATCGCACTAATCTTATCCCGATAGAGATCAAAGACTGCCTTGAAGGTTTCTCCATTTCGTCGGTGAAAAGGGAGCGATAGTCGATACATAACATACCCCGAGACGAGCAAAGCCACGCCCCCCAACGCGGTGCCCAAACAGGTCCTGAAGGGGAGATGGGGGAGGGGGACAGAAAGTGTCCTCAGAAGCGGATGGGAAGCGGATGGGGTCAAATCTTTTGTTGACTAATTCTGCTACGGAAGCTACCGGGTGACCCGTGGCCATGACCAGGTTTCCCAGGAGACCGGTCGCATGCAGACCGAACAGGTTGAAGAGGAAACCGCCCAACAACGCCCCGATGACACCGACGACGAGATCGCCGATTAACCCGAAGCCACCACCCTTCATAATCTGACCGGCCAGCCACCCCGCGGCGAGCCCGATCAGCAAAAACCAAAAAATGTGCATCGTTTCCTCCTCTGAGCTTACTTACGTCAATCGCCTGTGTGGGACCCCTTTCCGTGGGATCAACGCCCTCCCCAAGCACTTCTCCAGCGAGCGAGCCGAGGAGCGCCGCCCTCCCCGCTTCCCTGTCGCACCCCCGCCCGACCCTACCGCTCACCATCCGATGGCTCCGCAAGAGGATTATTCGGCAAACATTTCGGCCAGGGCTGCCAAGACTTCCTGCTGCGTCGACGGGCTGATTCGGCCCAGCCTTTTGACGAGCCGCGCCCGATCCACGGTCCGCAACTGATCCAGCACGATCTGCCCAGATTTGCCTTGAAACCGACAGGGAATTCGGGTCGGATAAGGACGGCCTTTGGTCGTCATCGGGGCGACGAGCACGGTGGCGATGTGGGCATTCATCTCGTCCGGCGAGACGACCAAGCATGGGCGGGTCTTCTTGATTTCGCTCCCGATGGTGGGATCCAGGGCAACCAGATAGACGTCGAAGCGCCTGACTACCACTCCCACTCTTCCCGGTCCCACTTGCTCACTACTGGCTTGTCAAGAAGGCGGTCATCTCGGTGCTCGGCCATCGACCGAAACGCCTCCTCCCATCCCTCGCGGGGCCGCTGGGCTCGGCGAATGACCAGCCTGTCTTTCTGAACAGCAAGCTCGACTTCGTCGTCGAGGTCGAGCTGATCCAGCCAGACCTTGGGGATGCGGATCCCCCGGGAGTTTCCGATCCGCACCACTCGGGCCTTAAGGACTTTCCCCATTTGTTCAACCTCCAAACCAATACGGCGTAATTACATTGTAATTCTCGATTCATCGCCTGTCAAGATCGAAGAATCGAGGGAAATGCGAGATCCTGTCCCCGAAAATGCTGGACGATCTAGTCGCCTGGTCGGCCGAGGTACCAATCGTCCGGAATCGGCATATCGAGGCGGGACAGTTCGGGTTCGGACACATCGGGTTTGACCGCGAAGGAGGATCTTGCAGTAACCTGCTGCTCGCGGATGGCTTCTAGCTCGTCACGGATGTCTTTGAGCTTGTTCAAGATTTCGTTCACTCCCAACAGCCACCGCAGGATCCACACGCCTAAGACGAGTGCTATCACTCCTGCACTGGCCCAGAAGAGCAGCATCAGGAGGCTAGAGATGCTAGACGGTATAATCTGCCCCATGGTCGTGGCTCCTTTTTTCCGATTGCTTTCGTGGTCGCCTTCGGGGATGCAGGTTACGCTTCAGACCGAGGAACCGTGCGGTCCACATCACCCACACCTCCCTTCTTCAAGAAGCAAAACGCCTTCCGGGCCGCACTCGCAGTCCGCTTGCAGCTCCCTTCGCTCTGTCCTAACCCTTATGACCTGCAAGCAGTTTC
This sequence comes from Candidatus Methylomirabilota bacterium, assembly GCA_023249165.1. Classification (GTDB taxonomy): domain Bacteria; phylum Methylomirabilota; class Methylomirabilia; order Methylomirabilales; family CSP1-5; genus CSP1-5. The sequence continues at coordinate 2,403 of JAHFDE010000136.1, forward strand.
CGAACCGCAGGGACTAAGTCCACCGGGATCTCCATCACCGTGTAATTACGGTCCTCAAAGGCAGCTTCGTCCTCGGCGACAACTTCCTCCTCGGCCTGCTCCTCATAGTGAGCCAGAACCTTGCGAACCCTTTCTTCATCCCATCCGGGTGGGAATCTGTTTCGTCCGCTCATCTCCTCTCCCTCTTCCGCATGCGCCTTCGGTATGCCAATAAGGGCTTGCCTTTCACCTCGTAAGCCGTGATGACAAAGACCCCGGCAGGCTCCGGAACATAGATGACCCGCAAGTAGCGACCTGCTTCCGTCTGACCAATTGCCACCCGGGAGCCTTCCCGTCCAGGCCGATCCTCCCCTGGCCTGTCCTCAACCTCGGCCTCGTCAACCTCATGCTTGTAGATATGCGGCTGTCCACTTTGTGGATCGATGTAATAGCGGACCTGCAAGACCGCCTCTCAATCGGTACGCTCAGAGATGCTACCCCCCACGTGATAGCCGCGCATATCGGCGGGAAGGGACTACAAGGGACAGTATACAGCATCGGTCCTCCGTTTTGAATTTCCTAGGTCTGGCGTCGGCCACCCCACCTTTCGCAGGATCAGCGCCCTTCTCTGCCGCCTTCGTAGGGAGCGAGCGGAGCCATTCGCTCGTGAAGCGGCGGGAGGCCGATGGCCCTCGCGTCAGTCCTCGGCAAAGGGAACGATGCGGTCCCAGTCGCTCATCTCTACGCCGTAGGTGAAATGCTCCTCGCCCTCGAGGTCATACCACAGCCGCCACGTGCGACTGTGTTGGTCCCGGAATGAGGGAATATAGATGGCGGCCAACCGAAAGCGTTCCTGCGGTGGGTGATCCTCCCGATAGGCACTCAGGGCCTGGCGAATCCCCGGCTCGAGCTCGGCGTATCGCGCGGACAGTTCATCAAAGAAATGGCGCTGGGCCTGGGTGGGGCCGCCCTCATCCCCGTCCACCAGGAGCTGTACGGGCTCGTAGCCTGGAAAGCGGAATGCACGGTTCTCCCAGCACCCCTCCGATGTCATGGAGATGGTCCCGAAGCTCCGGTCGTCGAGACTCGGTCGGGGCGTGCGCCCAAACGGACGTAATATCATGACTGACTTCCCATGATGCTCTGCGTCTGTGAACGAAAAACGGCGGCCCGCCGAAAGCGGGCCGCCAGAGAGCGATGGGACAGGCGCAGGCGCCTCAGCGGCGCTTGCCGAGCTTCTTCCGCTTCACGTACGTCCAGAGCTTCTTCGTCATGACCGAGGGTCCGATAGGGACGCTCCCGAAGACCGACTCAAGCGTGTCCTTGCGCCCCTTGAAGCTGATCGAATAGCCTCCGAACGCCTTCTTCGACCCTTTAGCCCTTTTCCTCTTTCTCGCCTTCGCCATTCACTCCTCCTCCCTTGTTAGCGGTCAGGCCCCCATGGCCTTCGGGACCTAATACTACTACATATAGGATGGGTCAACAAGAAAAAATACTACCAGTAGGGGTGGCCCTTCAGGTACAGCCACTCGTTAGACGGAGAACTCGCTAGAGCGATCCCAGCGCCATCAAGAAGGCCAGCAGACCGAGCGCGCTGCGGATCTGGTGAAGGGTACCCCACCGCACGAGAAGTTCCCGTGCCGCCGGGGATTCGGCCGTGAGCGACGGCGCAAGAAGCGCGTTGTACACCGGCCTGATAGAGATCAGCGTAAAGCCAACAATGCCAAAGAGAATCAACGCCACGAGCAGCCAGGACACCCCGCCGCCCGCCAGCCAGGAAATGAGCGCACTGCCACCCCCGATGACAGCCAACGACGCCTGAATGCCGCGGGCACGAGGGAACCCGGGACGAAACTGCGCGAGGGCGACGGACGGGCCGGCTTGCAGTCGCGCCCAGTGCTCAACGAGCGAGATATAGCCCGCCGCCCCCGCGAAAAGACCAGCACAGAGCCCGGCAAGCAAGGCGAACATCTAGACCTCCACGGCGCTCGCCCAATCAGAAGATTGAGGAAGCGCGGGCAGGTGTCTTTTTCCCCGTTGCAGGATATGGTGATGATGAGGGAGTGTAAGGGCTCAGAGGCTACGCTTCCTGGCGCGAATGTTGCGACGACTACCCTTTCGCTTAAATTCCCCTCGACCGCGAGGCATGCCGAATGACCCGGTGTCAGCAAACGCCGGTGAGCGCGGCCGCCGCTCCTCCGCTTGGTTGACACGAAGACTCCTACCTTTGAGCTGGTAGCCGTCCAACCTCTCGATGGCCTTTGCGGCAGCCGCCTCCTCGGCGAATTCGACGAAGGCGAATCCTCGTGGCCGCCCGCTAATGCGGTCGGCTGGCATGAATACCCCGACCACCTGGCCGACCTCAGAAAAAAGACTTTCGAGCTCGCTTTGCGTCGTATCGTAGCTCAAGTTCCCGACGAACACCTTGGCGCTAATGGTGACCTCCTCTCAAGTCGATTGTTGGTCGCTGCCCACTCTTGCGGAGTGTAACATGGCCAGGCCGATATGACAAGCTGATCAATCGCACCGGCATGCAAATTGGCCGGCTACTCTCCCGACTACCGTAGTTTGAGGACGAAGTCAAAGGCAGCCTCTCTGCCGCCGGCCGTATCCCGCACCTGCAGCAACA
>JAHFDE010000136.1:5020-5806 GCA_023249165.1 Candidatus Methylomirabilota bacterium
GTAGCTCAAGTTCCCGACGAACACCTTGGCGCTAATGGTGACCTCCTCTCAAGTCGATTGTTGGTCGCTGCCCACTCTTGCGGAGTGTAACATGGCCAGGCCGATATGACAAGCTGATCATCAGCGCGCTTCCCAGGCGCCTCTCCACCGAGCGAGCCGGCTACTCTCCTGGCTACCGGAGTTTGAGGACGAAGTCAAAGGCAGCCTCTTTGCCGCCGGCCGTATCCCGCACCTGCAGCAATAAGCCCGGCTTGTACAGCCAGTCGACACGATTGCGAGGATCATCGGGGAAGAAAAGCTGGGTGGTGAGTATCGGCGGGCCTGGGGCCTGCACCTTGACGTGGATATGAGACGTACGGCCGGCGTAATTTCCGGGCACAACCGTTTCCAGAGAATACCGCCCCTGCTCATCCGTGAACTGGTGGCCGCGTAGGCGGTAGCCTTCATTGTCATACACCCCGTTGCTATCCGCCTGCCAGAAGTCCAACCGAGCGCCCTGAATCGGCGAGCCGTCTGAGGCAAGCACGCGCCCTTTCAATACAAGCTTGGTCCCCGGCGTGCCTTTCTCCAGCAGCGACGTGCGCAGCGGTGAATTCGGCTTGTAGTAGGGACCCTCGACTTGGCTCGCAGTAGGCTCACGCTCAGCGCCACGGGCCGGGACGGACATCAACACGCCAACGGCCCCAAGAACTGTGCCTACGAGCGCCGCCGCCAGCATCCCGCGGCCCCTCACCCCGGCTGTCCGGGCCACAGTCGCTCTCACAACACTTCTTCCCGGGATGGCCT
>JAHFDE010000013.1 GCA_023249165.1 Candidatus Methylomirabilota bacterium
TTCCCCGTCCTTGCAAAACCTGGAAGAGATGGGTATCATAGCACCGGTATGGGGAGGCCGGTCGTCAAGGGGACAGGACGGAAGGTAAAGCCGAGGTCACACAGGCGCGGTCGCGCCGATGACCTCGGACGGGACCGTCTGCTGAGCACCCTCCTCTCGCGCCTGGATAACGTGGGGGTGCTTGCCTCGGACCGCGCCGGCAAGATCGTCACCGCGAATCCAGCCTGGTGGACTCTCTTGAGGCTCCCCCGCCGCTACTCTCCGGGCAAGGGCGTGACTGTTGCGTTCCCCCCGCTGCTGCGATCCCAGGTGCGATCCCTCCTGGAGAAGCTCGGACAGAAGCAGGGCACAGCCGAGCTTGTCCTGGCTGACGGGGGACTCCACCTGCAGGCCACTACTTGGAACGGCGGCGCGCTCTTCTTTCTCACCGAACAACCACTGGTGCGCGAGCGGGCCCTCACCCAAAAGATTCTGGATAGTCTCCCCCTGGGCCTCTACGTCATCGACCGAAGCTTCACCATCGTCGCCTGGAACCGGACCCGCGAGACCGCTCCCTGGGGGATGAAGCGGCAGGAGGTGATCGGTCGGAATCTCTTTGAGGTCCTCCCCTCGTTGCGGCGCGGTAGGATCGAGGAGGAGTTCCGCCAGGTCTTCGAGACCGGGGCCACGCTTCAGATGGAGGAAGAATCGGTACTGGAGGGGGACCGGAGGACCTTCCGGATCAGCAAGGCCCCCCTCACCAGCGGCCCGGGAGTGGTCACTCACGTGATTACCCTCGTCGAGGACATCACTGAACGCCGACGGATACAACGGCAACTCCTGGCCAGCGAGAAGCTGGCCGGAATCGGCCAGCTGGCCGCCGGCATTGCCCACGAACTGAACAACCCCATGGCTGCCATTGCCTCCTGTGCCGAGGCGCTCCTGAAGCACAGCGAAGGCTCTCCGCCAACCCGGAAGGACGCCGAGGAGCTGAGCCTCTATCTGCGGATCATCGAGGAAGAGGTGTATCGATGCAAGGGAATCCTGGCCGGGCTTTCCGACCTCAGTCGAGAGGGGACCGGGGAGCAGCGGCCCACCGACCTGCGCCTCCTCCTCGAGGGGATCCTCCGTGTCGTCGGGTATCAACTGCGAAGCCAGGGGATTACCGTCATCCGGGATTTCGACGACGGGCTTCCCCCGCTTCTGGGCAACGAGGGAGAGCTTCGTCAGGCGTTCTTGACCGTCCTGATCAACGCCCTCGAGGCCATGGACCGGGGCGCGAGCCTCACCATCCGGGCGAAGGCGGCCGGACTCGGGGCGTGGGCCCTCCGCGGTTCACCGCGAAGGACCCCGTCTTCGCCATCGGCTCGCGGCGTCCAGGTGGAGATCGAGGACACCGGCCGGGGGATCCCTACCGAGCTCCTGCCTCGGGTCTTTGAACCCTTCTTCACCACCAAGCCCCCCGGAAAGGGTGCCGGGTTGGGCCTCTATATCGCCGAGGGAATCGTGAGTGCCCACGGGGGGCGGATGGAGATCCATTCAGTCGAGGGGAAAGGGACGGTCGTGCGAATCCAGCTTCCCGCCGCGAAGGGCCAGATCAGAGAGAGGGGATGATGCGCAACGAACAGGGCAAGATCCGGGTTCTGATTGCCGACGATGAGAAGAATTTTGCCAGGGTGCTGAAGACCGAGCTCGGGCGGGAGGGATACAGCACCGACGTGGCCTCGCATGGGCGGGACGCCCTTGACAAGCTCAAGGACCAGGAATTCGACGTCCTCATTCTGGATCTCAAGATGCCCAAGCTCGGAGGGATGGAGGTCCTCAAGGAGGTCAAGAAGATGGCCCTGCCGCCCGAGGTGATCCTCCTCACCGGACACGGCACCATCCCGACCGCCGTGGAGGCCATGAAGCTCGGCGCCTACACCTATGTGACGAAGCCCTGCAAGACGGCCGAGCTGAATCTGCTGATCCGGAAGGCGTATGAAAAGCAGCAGATCCTCCGCGAGAATCTTTACCTCAAGACCCGCCTGGGCCACGAAGAACCGTTTCCCGAGATCGTGACCGCGAGTCCGAAGATCCGGCAGATCCTCAAGATGCTGGTCCGGATTGCGCCCACCGATTCGACGGTCCTGATCACCGGCGAGAGCGGGACCGGCAAGGAACTGGTGGCGAAGGCCGTCCACCAGAAGTCTAAGCGGAAGGACAAACCATTTCTCGTCATCAACTGCGGGGCGCTCCAGGAGAGCATCCTGGAGAGCGAGCTCTTCGGGCACGAGAAGGGGGCGTTCACCGGGGCCCACACGGCGAAGGCCGGCCTCTTTGAGGTCGCGGACAAAGGCACCCTGCTCCTGGACGAGATCGGCGAGATCTCCCAGACCATGCAGCTCAAGCTCCTGCGGGTGATCGAGACCGGCAAGTTCTTCCGAGTCGGAAGCACCAGGGAGCGACAGGTCGACGTCCGGGTCCTCACGGCGACGAACAGGGACCTCCAGGAACTGGTCAAGGCCGGAAGGTTCCGCGAGGACCTGTTCTATCGTATCAACGTTATCCCGATCCACCTGCCTCCGCTCCGGGAGCGGCCTGAGGACGTCCCGGTCCTGACCCGCTACTTTCTGCAGCTCTTCGCCCCCTTGGGCAAGAAGACCGTCAGCAACGAGGCGATGATCTTCCTCACCCGATATGCCTGGCCGGGGAACGTCCGCGAGCTGCAGCACGTCATGCGGCGGGCGCTGATCCTCTCTCCCAAAGACCAGGTCGAAGCGGAGGATCTCCCCCTGGATCTCCAGGTAGACCGGGCGTCCCGAGGGGCCCTTGCCTCGCGCGGTGCCCTCGCCACCCTCGGGGATGTCGAGCGGCAGCACATCCTCCGGGTCATGGAACAGGCCAAGGGGCACCGGGGACAGGCAGCGGAGATCCTGGGCATCGACCCCAAGACCCTCTACCGCAAACTCCTCACCTACCGTATCGATATCGCGGAACCCCGGGACCGCCGCTGAGACAGGCTGGCAGCACTCACCCTGCTCATAGTCAGTCTGTCAGTAATCCTCGGGCAGAATGCCCCTCCTTCAGCCCGGCGCCCCTCCTGTCACCTGAGATAGCCCCACCCGCCGAAGAACGGATCTTCCCATATTTGGCACCGTCCTTGCTAGCAAGTGATCACGAGTGGAAGGGACCATGCGAATCATCATCATCGACGACGACTACTACACCACCGAGACCCTCTCGCGGTTTCTCGCGGCGAAGGGGTTTTCCACGCAGATACATACCACCATCGGGGACGCGGTGCGGACCCTCCTCGCCGACGAGTTCGATGTGATGCTGTTGGACTACCACCTCCCGGGGTTGAACGGCACCGATGCCCTCCCGATCATCCAGGAGGTCTCTCCCCGACTCCCCGTTATCCTCATGATGCACGAAACGAGTCTCGAAGATCGGGAGAAGGCCCTGCGAGCTGGGGCCTTCCACGTCTTGCAAAAGCCTGTCAGCCACCGAGCGTTGCTGCGGGCCATCCTTTCCACCCGACCTGCGTTCCAGCCGAAGAAACGCACGAAGTAGGCCGGACTCCACCACGCCGCAAGCGAAGAGCATCACCCCCGGACATCTTTCCCAGGGGATAACTCCGCAGAAACGGCGTCTTGACGCCTCAGAACGAGAGGTCTCGACTCAAGAGCGGGGCTTAGAAGATTGAGGTGAAGCCCAGGGCGCGCAAGGCGGCGGCGGCGGTGTAGAGAGAGCCGGTGACGAGGATCGTATCTTCCGGAGCGGCCAGGATGCGGGCCGCAGCCAGGGCCTCCGCCATGGTTTCGGCGATCCTGACCTGGGCAAAGTACTGAGCGGCGACGTCAGCCAAGGTTCCCGGTTCGGCCCCCCGGTCGCTTTCGGGGCGGGTGAGGATCACGGTCGAGGTCAGGGAAGCCAGGGTCTTGAGCATCTGCTCCCATGCCTTGTCCTTGAGGACACCAAAGACGAGGAGGCAACCCGACAGCCTTTCCTCCTCGAGAAAGGACCGGAGGGCCTGGATGGCTGCTGGGTTGTGCGCCCCGTCCACAAGAATCCGAGGTCGGGCCGAGATTAGCTGAAGCCGGCCGGGCCAGTAGGCGGACGCCAGGCCTTGGCGAATCGGAAACTCCCCCACCGCGAATCCCTGTTCCTCGAGGAGCTCCGCCGCAGCGACGGCCGTGGTCGCGTTCACGATCTGGTGCCTGCCCAACAAGGGGATCTGAAGGGAATCATACTCCCTGAGCCTCCCCACCAGCCGAAAGGTCTCACCCCGCTCGGAGCGACCCAGGTACCTCACCCGGTACTCGTCTTGAACCCTGATCAGTCGCGCCCCCTTCTCACGGACAATGCGGGCGACCGCCTCGAGGGCCGCGCCCTCCGCAGCGCTCACCACCGATCCCCCCTCCCGGACGATCCCCGCCTTCTCCGCGGCGATGCTTTCCAGGGTGTCGCCGAGATGCTCCTGGTGCTCGAGCCCGATGTTGGTGATGACCGAGACCTCCGCCTGAAGGATGTTGGTCGCATCGGAGCGGCCGCCGAGACCAACCTCGATGACCCCCCAGTCCACACCGGCACGGGCGAAGTGAAGCAACGCCGACGCGGTGGCCGCCTCGAAGAAGGTGGGGGAGGAGAGCGGCGACGACGCAAAGAGACGGTCGATGACACCGGCGACCTCGGTGGTGAGGGCGGCCAATTCCCCTTCGGCAATAGGATGGCCATTCACCAGGATCCGCTCGCGAAAATCCAGCAGATGAGGCGAGGTGTAGAGGCCGACCCTGAAGCCTGCCGCCCTGAGGATCCCGTTCGTGAAGGCCGCCGTGGACCCCTTGCCGTTGGTCCCGGCCACGTGAACAGACCGGAAGGCCGCCTCAGGATGCCCAAAGGCCTCCACCAGGCGCAGGATGTTCTCGAGCCCGAGCCTGATGCCAAAACGCTGAAGCCCGTTGAGGTAAGCGAGGGCGTCAGAATAGTTCATGGTTCAGGGTTCATGGTTTAGGGTTCGTGGTCGCGAAGAAGGCCCACGCGGCCGTCTCAATACTATACCATCCGTCACCCGGCAGAGCGAACATCTTTGCCGGCGTTGCGCCGGAGGCGGAGGCGTGATACAGGTGGAGCGGAAGGCGGTGGCGAAGGTCATGGCGATTCCCGAACCGATTCAGGTGTCATGCTACGCAGGCTCGAGGGGAGTAGAGGCTCCCCGTGCGTTTCGGTCCCCCACCGCCGGCCGGCTCGTCGTGGTCCGCATCCTGAAGCGGTGGGTCCAGGAGGATCTCCGAAGGGTGCAAAAGGAGTGTTTCCAAGTCCTCGCCTCGAACGGCGAGATGTACATATTGTATCGGGACTGCTCCCTGGACCTATGGTTTCTGGAGGGAAAGGATCCTGAATATCGCGGTGCTAAACCGTGAAGACGGGAGTTAAAGGTGTCCGAAGCCAGTACCAGGACGCTTGCTGACTTGCTCCCGATGTTCGCGGCAATAAGTTGGAACGGCACTAGCGAAGACCAACCTGTCTCCGGATGTCGCCCACAAGCCTGCCGAAGTCCGGGTCTCGGCCCGCCAGGTCCTCGGCGACCAGCTCTATCTCATCCGGGCCGGTTGCCCCGAGGCCGAGGGCAATCGCGCGACGGATCTGGACCTGGTCCCAGACCCCCTTTGACGTCACCATCTCCCACCGCCCAAAAGCCCTGATGATCCCAAGGGCTACAACATCGGTGGCGATCGGGTCACCGCTCGCCAGGATGACCCGGGTCGGCACGGCCTCACCGGACCAGGGCCCGCCGTGAATCATGCTCTGGAGCCCGTCCACGACGAAGAGGTGGGGGCGAACGGCCATATTGAGCTCCGCCACCGCTGGCTCCCATCCGTCCCGCCCGTAGGCCCACGGCTTGTTCTTGCCGTGGACGCACCCGACGGTATTCTTCAGGGCACAACTGAAGCTGGCACTCCGGTGCGTCTTGATCACGGGGACGCTGATCAGGCGCTCGGCCTCGTAGGCTGCCTTGGCTACGTACACGGTCTTCGCATAATGCGCCTGGGGGGAATCCACGCTCACCCACTCTCCCTCATCGAAGGCGACCACTTCAGCGCCTGCCTCACGGGCCGCCTCTGCAATCCCCGTCTTTTCGAGATGGCGACGCGTGGGCAGCGACATCACAGCCGACATATCACCCACGGCCAGCGAGGCTGGTCGCTCTGCCTTCGCCAAAAACGCCACGGCCCTCACCACCCGCGGGTCCGTGGTGGCCGGCGGAGGCTCGCCCCAGACCACATTGGGTTTGACCAGAGTGCGAGCACCAGCGATCCCCAGCCGCGACATGCCGCCGATGAGGTCGACGGCACTCTCCACCATCCGGCGGACCTCCTCCCCATGGACGACCGCCACGAGACTCTTCGATCCTGAGCGGAAGGGATTGTCCGGGAGGGACGCCGGCTTCCCCGGAGTGGCATCGGGCGAAAAGAGGATCTGCGAGAGCATCTCGCGGCAGGCCGGGACGAAGATCCCCATCGCCGCGAGCCCGGCCAGTTGGAGCACCGACCGTCTGGTAACCCTCATGAGTGCTCCGGTCCCATTATGCGTCCGATCCCATCCCCTCAGGCGTCCCGGCGGCACCCGGCGTGACACGGGACACCCGGACGCCCGTGCCGTTCCCCTACGAGCGGTTGATGAAGCCGATCAGCTGGCGCAACCGACCGTAGCTCGTCCGGTTGAAGGGGAGGATGAGCCGCGGGAGTTCCGGCCACTCGTCCTCTTCGGCCGGGAGCGGTCCCGGAAGGGACAGGACCGGCCCCTTGAGAATGTCCTGGAACTCCCGCCCGAGAGCGTCAAGAGCCTCAGGGTTGAGCGGCCGGTGGATTCGCAACACGAGGTGTTCCCCCACGAATCGGTGGGAGTGAAACACCCCATAAAAATCGAGGATCTCCCTCCCAGCGTCCTCCACCGTCTCGGTGACGCGATACAGGTGGACATCCTCGGGCGCTATGAAGCCCCGCCCGACCATCTCCTCCCTGACGTATGCATCCCAGGCCTTCCAGTAGCCTCTCCCAGGGATGTCGAGCAGGAGCACCGGGATCATGGAGGTCTTGCCGGTCTGAATCAAGGTCAGCACCTCGAAGACTTCGTCGAAGGTGCCGAAGCCGCCGGGTAAGAAACAGGCGGCGGCTGATTCCTTGAGCAGGAAGAGCTTGCGGGTGAAAAAATATTTGAACGTGATGAGCTTGGGGTCCTCCGCGATCCACGGATTGGCCTCTTGCTCGAAAGGGAGCCGGATGTTGAGGCCAAAGCTCTGCTCCCGTCCCGCCCCCGCCTGGGCACCTCCCATGACGCCACTACCAGCTCCGGTGATCACCATCCATCCCGCCTCCACCATCCGGCGGCCGAAGTCGTTCGCCTGGAGCGTGATCGGGTGGTCCGGCGCGGTCCGCGCCGAGCCAAAGACCGTGACTTTAGGCATCGCTCGGTACGGGGAGAAGACCTTGAAGGCGTAGCGGAGCTCCTTCAGGGCGGAGTTGACGATCTTCAGGTCACCGACGTCCGCGCCGTCCTCGAACAGCTTGAGGACGGTGGTCAGCATCTGGGCGTAGTACTGCGATGTCTCCTGGTGAACGCCGAGCCCGGCGAGGAGGGCGCCGAGCTGCCGATTCGCCTCTTCCGACTGGAGCTGGTAGCGCCGCTCGTTGGCCACGATTTCAGTATACTCCCCGCGCCACCAGAACCGAAGCGATCACGGCTTCGGCCTCAGCGCCGCGGCCTGCTTTACGAGCTGGGTCAAGTCCTTCTCTTCGATGCCGACGGGAGTCTGCACCTTCAAGAAATGGGCCAGCACTACAACCTGGTGAGACAGGAGGAGCTTCTAATATGCCGAGCTGGACCGGGCTGAGATGTCGCTTCAACAATGTCCTTCCGCGTGGTGCCAACGATTGTGAGCAACTCCTTCTTCTCTTTCGCGGGGACCTTGAACTTGTCGAGACTCGCGGCCAGATCGGCGGCTATTGCGTCGAATTCTGCGTCGGTAATCTTCATGCCCTCGTGAGCCTGTTTCATATTCCGGCCGGTGTACTTCTGTGGTCCGCCGGTGGCGCTCCCAATAAACTCCACGAGCTGTCGCTTGAGCCTAGGGACATCGGTGCCCTTGAATTTCCCATCACGGAAGAAATTGACCTTCGGGTTACCGGCGGGACACTAGAGTCGGCCGACAGCCCTGTCAAGAGGATTCATCTGCGAATGAGGGACCTGCGAAGGGCGCGGAGGTAGCTCGAGTAACTCAAGGCAAGGATCAGGGGAGAGGCGCCGTCCTGCAGGGCTCGGAGATTAGCCTTCCCCTCGAGGTAGAGGTAGAAGCAGTAGAGAAGGAGACGCACGGAGGGGGAGTGAGGGGCCCCGACCCGAAGAAGGATAAGCGGTCCAAGCTGCCAGGGATGCGCCGCAAAATCCTTGAGGTGCCCCACCTCGTGCATGAGGATCGAGGTCGCCCAGCGACGTCCCTTCAGATGCTGCCGCCAGACGAAGCTGTTGCACACGAGGAAGGACTCGATCCCGAGGCCGAGCGGTCCGAGGGGGACCGCCCCCACGTTGGGATAGACGGGGGCGAAGAGGACCGGATAGCCTTGAAAGGTCCCGATCCCGAATCGGGCCAGCATCTTGCCGCAGATCGTCCCGACCCGCCTCGCCACCGGAAACCGCTCTTCGCTGACTGCCATGCTCGTCACCTCTCCTCGGTGCCCCCGTTATGGTAGCAGGTCCGACTCTTCAAGCCAACCCCCTGCCTCGTCCCTGCCCTCAACGATCATCGAGTGCGAGACAGGACCACTTGGTGCATGCCTTGACGGTCCCAAGGTGATCTGATAGTGTCCACCTGCCCTTCGCTCCCGGAGGATGCGGATGCCGATGGTCGTGACAGCGGGGATCATCACCCGAGGGGAGCACATCCTGATCTGCCAGCGGCAAAAGGGGAGCTGGGGCGAATACCGGTGGGAGTTCCCTGGCGGAAAGGTGGAGGACGGAGAGGCCCCGGCTGAGTCGCTTCGCCGTGAACTCAGGGAGGAGCTCTCCATCGAGCCAGAGATCGGCCCGCTCCTCTGTCGCCTCGAGCACCGCTATCCCGACCGGGAGGTCGAGCTGTACGTCTTTCACATCCCGGGCTACACCGGTGTGCTTCACAACAGACAATTTGCGAGTATCCGATGGGTGAGGCGGGAGGAGCTTTCTCAATTTGACTTCCTCGAGGCTGACCGCCCCGTGATCGAGGCGTTAGTGAGAGAAGGCCTCGTACAGGAGGACGGGTGAGGCGAACGGGGATCGCCCCGGGCCTCGAGCGGACCTTTCAGCGCCGACTCCTCAGGTGGTATCGGTCCCACGGTCGGAACCTGCCCTGGCGGAAGACCCGGGACCCGTACCGCATCCTGGTGTCCGAGGTCATGCTTCAGCAGACCCAGGTGGAGCGGGTCCTCGGATTCTACGACACATTTCTCACGCGGTACCCGACCGTAGAGGAGCTGGCCTCTGCAAGACCGGGCGAGGTGCGCGAGGCCTGGGGGGGGCTCGGCTACTACGCCAGGGCGAGGAACCTGCACAGGACGGCCCGACAGCTGATCCGCCGCCACAGGGGCCACTTTCCGAAAACCTTCGGGGAGGTGTGCGCCCTCCCCGGAGTGGGTCGCTCCACGGCGGGGGCCCTGTTGAGTTTTGCCTTCCACATCGATAGCCCCATCCTGGACACGAACGTCAAGCGCCTCCTCTCCCGGGTCTTTATCCAGCGCACCTCTCCTACACCGGCGCACAGCGAGCGGCGTCTCTGGCGGCTCAGTGCCAGTGTGATCCCGAAGGGGAGGGGCTGGACCTTCAACCAGGCGCTCATGGATTTTGGAGCGTTGGTGTGCACCGCGAAGAATCCTCGGTGTGACGCGTGTTGTTTCACCGACATCTGTCACGCGTACGCCAGATGGACGCTCCGGGGAGTCGACCGACGAGGATGAGGATCGCAAGAGGCGAGGAGGCGCGCGGCTAACCATGCTCCGGGCGGTCATCTTCGACTTCGACGGCGTGATCGTCGATACGGAGCGATTTCATTTCCAGGCGCTCAAGCGCGTCCTCGCCGAGGAGGGAATCCCCCTCACCTGGGAGGAGTATACCCAGGCCTATCTGGCGATGGATGACAAAAACTGCTTTCGCGCCGCCCTCGCTCGTCACGGGCAAGCGATCGCGCCGGGCATTGTGGATGGGCTCAGCGAACGGAAGGCACACTATTTCTTTGGCACGTTGTCCGATGCGGTTGCCCTGTTCCCTGGGGTGGAAGGCCTCATCCGAGAGGCCGCGGAAAAGTACCCTCTGGCCATCGCCTCGGGGGCCCGCCGCGAGGAGATCGAGTTTCTCCTCGGGAAGGTGGGCCTCCGGGAGTTCTTCCCCGTGGTGGTCGCCGCGGAGGATGTCGTCCGGGGAAAGCCCGATCCCGAGGCCTATATCGCCGCCCTGGGCCGGTTGAATCGGTTGATCTCTGGCAGGCCCGTGAGGCCCTCCGAGTGCCTGGTGGTCGAGGACTCTCGTCATGGGGTGGCCGCCGCCACCTCCGCGGGGATGCGGTGTCTCGCCGTCGCAAATTCTTACACGCCAGAGGAGCTCACCGCCGCCCATCTTGTTTTGAAGAGCCTGGAGCAGGTCGACCTGCAACAGATTATCGAGGCCCTCTTTGTACGATGACGGTTCGCATGCGGGAAGAGCGGGAAGTGGAGACTTGGCAGATCCGCCACCGGCTCGCCGGCATCGTTGCCCGGCCTGACGAGCAGATCAACCTGGCGGAGGCGGCGCTCCTGATTGCCGCCGAGGAATACCCCCATCTCGACATCGGCAGCTATCTGGACCGCATTCGTCGCATTGCTGAACGGATCAAGGATCGGGTGGGTCTCGAGCTCGAACCGGTCAGATTGATCCAAGAACTCAACCGCTCTCTCTTCGATGAGGAGGGGTTTCGGGGGAATTCCGAAGACTACTACGACCCAAAGAACAGCTTCCTCAACGAGGTGATCGATCGCCGGAAGGGGATCCCCATCACCCTCTCCATCCTGTACATGGAGATCGCCTGGCGCCTCGATCTGCCTCTGGTCGGAGTGGGGCTGCCGGGGCACTTTATCGTCAAGTACGAGGCCGCGGAGAGGGAGATTCTCGTCGACCCATTTCATCAGGGAGCGCTCGTCTCCGAAGAGGACTGCCAGCGCACCTTGGACCGGATCTACGATGGCAAGGTGGCCTTCCATCGAGACCTACTCACGCGAACCCCCAAGAGACTGATCCTCGCCAGGATGTTGAACAACCTCAAGGGCATCTACCTTCAACTCAGGGACCTGCCCCGGGCACTCGGCGTCGCAGAGCGACTGGTGCTCATCGACCCCGACTCCCCGACCCTCCTCAGGGATCGAGGCCTGATCTATGGCGAGATGAACAAGTTCGCTCAGGCCGTGGCCGACCTCCGACGCTACCTCGAGGCTGCCCCGCAAGCAGAAGACCGAGAGGCCATCACCGAGCGTCTCCGGCACCTCCAGATGCGCCACGCGTCGCACAACTGAACTCGATGACCGAGGCGAGGTTCATGGTTCAGGGTTCGTGGTTCATGGTGAAGATGAGAATCTCGGCCGTTAACGCCTGAACTCTGAACTATGCACCCTGAACGGCGAACCAGGCCGCGAGCCTGGTTCGCGGGGAATTGTATTGACCCTTGGGCAGATCTTCACTAGCATATGGGCCCGTCCGTCAACGAAGCCGGATTGCGCGTCATAGAGACGCAGATCACTCTCCCTGAGGAATCCTGAGTCTTGGGAGGCCGTGGTATGGATGCACGAGCCTTGAGCGAGGTGGTGACGGCGTTTGGGGACGATGCGGCACAGGCCGAGGCAGCCGTGGCCGACCGCTGGCAGGCCCTGAAGACCGTCGATCCCACGGCGACCCGCCAGGCAGCGACAGGGCAGCTCGCGTGGGAATACGCCTCCCGAACGATCGAGCACGTCTTCCCGGGGGATAATTGGTACTTCATGGTGAAGGCGGCCCAGTCGGCCGCCCACATCCTCCTCCTGGACCTCGAAGATGCGGTCGCCACGACCCGCAAGCATGTCGCCCGCACCGTTCTCATCCTCTTGATCCGAGCGCTGCGGGGCCAGGCCATTACGGCAGAAGAGCTGGAGTTCCTCAAGACCCATGCCCTGCCGGCGGGCAAGGCGGAGCAGCTCGAGCAGCAGTTTGTCCGGACGGGGCAGGGGTTCACGATCAAGCCGGAGAACCGGTTCCCCGAGCGCCAGATGATCCTGGTCCGGCCCAACAATCTCCGGACCAAGTGGGCGGCGGGGGACTACTTCCACGTCATCCGCGCGATCGGCGATCTCATCGCGGGGATTTACCTGCCCAAGGTCGAGGGGCCAGAGGATGTCCGGGTCGCCGTCCAGATCCTCCGGGCGCTCCAGCAGGAGCGGGGGTGGGCGCTCGCACGCCACAAGATATTTGTGTTGACCGAGCTGCCGGGAGCGATTCTTCAGGCACAGGAGATCCTGGCGGTCGCCCCCGAGGTCGAGGAGGCCAACCTGGGCGTCGTGGACTACACGGCGGCCACGGGGGGCCGCAGTATCGTCCAGCAAGAGCAGTATACCTACATGCGC
Source organism: Candidatus Methylomirabilota bacterium (assembly GCA_023249165.1). Classification (GTDB taxonomy): domain Bacteria; phylum Methylomirabilota; class Methylomirabilia; order Methylomirabilales; family CSP1-5; genus CSP1-5. Next base: position 12,615 of record JAHFDE010000013.1, read on the forward strand.
TACCCGCTGCTTAAAATAGTGGAAGCCGCCCGGGCGACCGGCAAAGCGGCCGGGACCGGCATCACGGTGAAGCTGAACGCGGATGACACCGAGGTGGACACCGTCCGGGCCATCGCCCTCGGGATCCATCGCAAGTGGAGTGTACACCCCGCGCATATCGAAGGGATCGCGCGGCATGCGGCGGAGTTTCCCCCTGTGCTCCGTAAGCGGATCCCATTCCCCGACATCCCCCCCTTCGATCTCTCCAGGCTCGAGCGATTGGCGCAGGAGGAAAGGCCAATCCTCCCTCCGCTCGTCTTCGTCCCTCGGCCTGTGACGCTGTGCCGGTCGGTGGTCCCGGTCGCCGGGAAGGACGTTCATGGTCTCAAAACTGCGCTCACCTCGCCGGCTGACATGGTCATCGTCGATGTGCAAGACATCCTCGGGCCGGACCGCCGCGAGGCGCAGCATGCGCTCGCCCAGCTCTGCACTCAGGCAAGGCGCCCCTCCCAGGTGCTGGCGCTCCAACTCGACCTGGAGCAGCCAGAGGCGGCCCAGAAGCTCCAGGCCTTCCTCCCGCTCCTGAAGGAGCAGGTCCAGGCCCTGATCCTTCCTGCTGTCGATCAGCCCCGCGCTGTCCGCCATGCCGCCGGTCTGCTCACTACCATTGAACGGGAGGTCGGCCTTCCCGTCGGCTCCCTCGCCCTGGGGGCGCGCATTACGAAGCCCGAGGCCGCCGAGCGCGAGGCCTACGCCATCGCCACCGTCAGCCGCCGCATGATGTGGCTGTTCCTCGACCTCGAGTCTCCGCAGCCGAAAGAGGACTTCAGCGATCCGAAGACGAAGGGGTATTACTACTACCGCTCGGCGCTGGTGGCCGCCACGGCCGCAGCCGACATCGACGCCGTGGATGGAGCCAGCGATCTCGCTCGGCTAGACGAAGAGTCCCTCTTTACCGCCAACCTCGGCTTCCACGGCAAGGTCGTGGGGCCAGGGCAGGCCGAGCGCGTCAACGCCATTATGAATCCTCCGCGCGCCGGGCAGCGACCGGCTGAGCCCAAAGGGCCGGCGGCTGACGCGTTCAACGCCCGCTGGATCAACGCGGTGGAGCGAGCATTGGAGATCCTGGAGCTCTACGCCACCGCCGATCAGGAGAGGAATCTGGGGGCGGTCGCATACAACGACCCGGTCACAGGCCAGGCCGAGCTAGTCGATGCCGCCACGGCGCGGATCTACTACCGCCAGCTGGAGCGGGCGCTCAAGGCCAAGCATCTCAGCGACGCCGAGGCGAAGAGGTATGTGACGGCCCGGGAACGCCTCGTCCTGGCGCTCCGACCGGGCGGGATGGACCAGGTAGGCGAAGCAGTCTTTGTCGGGGAGAAGCTTCAGGGAGATGCCTTATCCGTAGCCCGCTGGATGGTGCAGGCCTTCGCCAAGACCTCGGGGGATCGGAACCGCTATCACCTCGACCGGGCATATGCAGAGCACTCCCGGTTCCAGGGGTTGGTCGCCCACGGACTGTTCACGGTCTGCCACCTCGTGGCGAGCCTGGGCCGCGTCCGGCCGGCCTATGGTGTCGAGGCCCTTGAAGCTCACTTCCGGGCGCCGGTCTACTTCGGGGACAGCCTCACGCCGTTCGCCGAGGTCCAGGAGCTCTTGGAGGGGGGGATGGCACGTCTCCGGCTCACCGCGGTGAACCAGACCGGCAAGGTCGTCTGCGAGGGAACCGCCACGTTGCGGCCAGAGAAGGCGGGCGAGATCCTCCCCACGCCCCCCGCAGAGATCGCCTGGCTCCGCCAGTGGGCCCAGGATGTCACGCCCTCGGTGCCTCCCGGTGTGCACGACTTCACCGACCCGGCGAGTCCCCGCCACCAGACCTTCACCAAGACAATCACCCCCGAGCTGGTGCGCGCCACCCAGGCCCTGTTCGGCCCCCTCTATCCACACCAGGTGAGTCCCCTGCTCGGCCTCGGGACGCTAGCGATGACCTCGGCCGAAAGCTCGCCAGGCCACCTCCTCCTTACGGCCCGGGTGTCGCAATTCGGAGCGCCCATCGAGCCAGGAGATCAGCTCAGCATGTCAGCCTCAGCCCCGCCACCCGACCAGATCCGCCGCTCGCAGAAGGGCAAAGGGCCTCCGATCGTCCCGCTCGATATTGTCATCACCAATCAGCGCGGCGCAGCCGTCCTGACCGGCCAGGTGATCAAGCTCATGGAGGAGCCGCGATCCTCCTAACCGCCCTCCCTATAGCCGGGACCACGCCTCGCTGACAACCACGGAGACTGAGCTAGTGGTTGGTGGTTAGTAGCTGGTGACCAGTGGTGAGGGGCGGACTGCTGACGGCTGATGGCTGACAGCTTTTCCTCAGAGCTGCGACCAGGCCTCGAGCAGCGTCCGCTTGGATCCCGCGATGACCATTTCGGAAGACTCGCCGGGTAAGGGTTTCACCTCGAAGGCGACGATGGGTCGCTTTCCCTCGCCGAGATAACCGATCTGGAAGAGCTCTCGCACAAAGTCCACCACCTGCGGAACATCATTCTCGCTCCCCTCAAGGCCGAACCGCGGGTGATGATCACCGTAGGCGGTTACCGGAGAACTATGCCGCGGACCCCAACGACACAGTCCAGGCCCATTGCCTGACCGTCCACATTGCCCGCGCACTGCTATGAGATTGCCGGCCAAGGAGGTATGGTGAAGGTGAGGATGATCCAGCGAACTTATTGGAGCCCCTGCAGGATGTCCTGGGCCCGCCGCGCATCACCGGAGTTGGGGAACTTGGCCTTAAGCTCTTGGAGCACGCGTTTCCCCTGAGCTCTCTCGTTCAGCTCCAGGTAGGCATTGCCCTGCTTCAGCATCGCGGCGGGAACCTTGGCGCTGTCGGGATACTCCTTGATCAGCTTGTCAAACTCCCGGATCGCCTCTCGGTATTTCCGTTGGCTGTAGTAGGATTCGCCAAGCCAGTACTGGGAATTGGGGACCAGGCTGGTCTTGGGATAGAAGGTCAGATAGCTCTTGAAGCCGCTGATGGCCAAATCGTAGTTGCCCTTGTGGTAGTCGTTCAACGCCTTCGTGTACACCTCCTCCGGTGAAGGGAGGGATCCCTGCATCACCGGCTTGTCCGGAACGGTCGCGCCCGGGGCCTGCGGCAGCGCAGAGGCTCCACCCTGCGGAGGCAGGGGCTGGCCAGTCGAGGGACCAGGCTGCGCCGCCCCAGGCGATGCGGCTTGGGGTGCAACACCCGGGAGCGGAGCAGGGAGCTGACCTGTCGCAGAGGTCCCGCCGGGTCTCACCGCCTCCCCCGAGAGGCGGGCCACTTTCACCTCGGTCGCATCCAGTCGCTTGCTGAGCTCCGACAGCCGGTAGTTGGCCTCTTCCAACTGACCCTGGACCATCCGGGTCTCGACCGCCAGCTCCTCCATGCGGGCCACGAGATCGGTCGACCGGGACCCTCCATCAGCCCCCGCCCGTTTCGCCATGGCGTTGACGTCCCCGCGGAGGTTTCGGACGTCCTGCTGAAGGGCCTGGAACTCTTCCGTTTTCACCATGCAGGCACTGCTCAGCAGGGCAGTGCCGACGAGGAGGAGCCAGACGAAATACCTCACCATCATCATCTCCCTCATGAGATCACCCGGATTGCGGGTGTGTTTCCCTTGCGCGGAGGAGGGAGCGGCATGCGCCCCCTCCTTCCGATTGTCTTCCGCTGCCTCGGCTACTTCTGTATAACGAAGTGGCCCCGGCGGTTCCATTTCCAGGCGGATTCGTCGTGGCCAAGGACAAAGGGCCGCTCCTCGCCGTAGCTGATCGTCGAGATCCGCTTGGCATCGATCCCCCCGGCCACCAGGTAGTCCCGGACCGCCCTGGCCCGGCGTTCGCCCAGCGCCAGGTTGTACTCGTTGGTCCCGCGCTCATCGGCATGGCCCTCGACCATGGTGCGCGCGGCCGGGTTGCCCTTGAGCCACTGTATGTTGTCGTTCAGGCTCTTCCTGGCATCGTCCCGGAGGACGGCCTTGTCGAAATCGAAAAAGACATCCTTCAGCGGGCCCTCCCCCGTTGGCCTCGCCTCGGGCTGGACAGGAGCCTCTGTAATCGGCCTCGCCGGGGCGACCTGCTCCGCGCCCGGACCCCCCGCGGCCCCTGGGCCACCTGCTCCCACCTCCGGCTTCTTGGGACAGCCGGTTAACAGCAGGGCCGCGCCCACGACAAGAATCGGACCCCAAAACCTCCCTCCTGACCACCGTTGTTCTCTCGCCTCTCTCCCTCTAACCATCCTCTCCTCCTTTCTGTGGTATGACACCTCCTCCCCGGCATCCCGCGATCGTCAGGGTGACCAATCCGGGGCAAAGCTGTTGAAGCCGCTTCGCGTCAGGCGCTTCTGTCCCGATCCATCGGCGTGCATGACATGGATATCTTTTTTCCCGCTTCGATTCGAGGTAAAGACCAGGTGCCGCCCGTCAGGAGACCACGCGGGGTCCTCGTTGACCCCGACGGTGGTGATCTGCTGCACCCCGGTTCCATTCGGATTCATGAGGTAGATCTGGAAGCCTCCACCTCCCCGGTTGGAGGCAAAGGCGATCTTGTCGCCTCGCGGCGACCAGCGGGCGGACGCATTGTACTCCCCCTCAAAGGTCAGTCGCTGGAGATTCGTCCCCTCGAGATCCATCATATAGATCTGCGGAGAACCGCCCCGATCCGAGGTGAAGACGATCTGCCGCTCGTTGGGAGAGAAGGATGGAGAGACCGAAATCGCGAGGCCGTTCGTGAGGCGACGGAGCCCCCCGCCCGTCGGCCGCATCAGGTACAGATTCGTGCCCCCATCCTTGCTCAAGGACAGGGCGAGCCACTGGCCCGTTGGGGACCAGCCGGGGGAAATGTTGAGCCCAGGCAAGGCCGATACCTTGTCCCGCCGTCCCGTCTCGAGATTGAGGAGGTAGAGATCCGGATTCCCATCCCGGTAGGACGTATACGCGAGCAGCTTTGCGTCAGGCGAGAAGCGCGGTGAGAGGTTAATGGATCGGTTCCCAGTGACGATTGTCGGGTTGTGGCCATCGTAGTCCATCAGGTAGAGTTCGGTCGCACCCTTCTCGGCGTTCGCGTAGGCGATCCGGGTCGAGGCAACCCCTCGCTCGCCGGTGAGCCGCAACACCACCTCGTCGGCCAGTCGGTGAACCATCGACCTGATGGCCGTCACCTCTCCAAAGTAACGCTTGCCGCCGAGAAAGACCCCGCGGCTCACGTTATAGACACGCCCCTCAAGGGTCAGGTCCTTCCCCTGCTGCGTGAGCTCCGCCACCACCATGGCCTGGACCTTCAGGTGATTCAAGGACGCGAGCACCTTCTCCTCTTCGCCCAGTCGGACCTCCCTGGCGTCGAACGGGAGAAAGCTGGGCGGCAGCACCTCGAAGACCGTGGAGAACTCCAGATCATCCACCAGGACCGACAGGGCCTGCGCCGCCAGATCCCCACCCCCCGACACGCCTGAGGGGCGCAACCCCACCACGGCGATGGGGATGCGCTGAATCACCGTCCGCGTGACCGTGATGTCCACCTGGGCCGATGCGCCGACGGCCAGCGACCCACTGGACAAGAGCAAGAGCCAGATGATCCGCGCGAGCCTCGTCATGCCGTTACTCCCCACGCATCTCAAAGTGGAACCGCACCAGCAGCCTCTCCTGCGCAAAGAGCGCAGGGAAAGGGGGAAGGGGAACCGCCTCCTGGACCGCCCGCAGGGCCGATTGATCCAAAAAGATACTCTTCGAAGGGGTCAAGACCTGGATATCGCGGACCAGGCCAGAGCGTACCACAGTGAAGCCAAGCGTCACCCGCTGTACCTGACGGGGCGCGAGGCCCGAGGGCGGCTCAACCCAGCGACTGCTCACCTTCTCCTGGATCAACGCCAGATAAATGCTCAAAGAGGGATCGGCGTTGTCCGCGGAGACGCTGCTCTCTGCGACAACCCCCCCGAGTCCACCTCCGCCCGGGCCGGCCGGCAGGGCTGCCTGAGCCGGGGCCTGGTAGACCTTCGCCGGCGAAGATGACACCCCGGACGACTGGGGCGCTTTCGGGGGCGTCGGTGCTACCTTCTGCTTCTTGTTCTTGGGCAGGGCCAGTGTGTCTGGCGAAGGCGTCGGGGCCTCAGGTTTCACTTCGGCGACCTTGGCCTTCGACGGCGGGGCCGCAGGCGTCGGAGCCTTCGGGGTCTCCACCTTCGGGGCCTCCACCTCCACAGCCGGCTTCCCCGCAGGTGACGACGGCACCCTTTGTGTCCCCGGAAGGCTCACCAACGTCACCTTGTACGCCACCGGGGCATAAAACCGGTGCGCGTAGAGCGAAGGAGTAAGAAACACCCCGGCGAAAATCAGAAAGTGTAAGACCAGGGAGACGGCCAGATTGACCGTAAGCTCTCGTCGCCCCCCGTCCATCGTCCACGCGTTCCCCACCCCCTACTGCTCTCTCTCTTGAGGAGGCAGGGGCTCGGTCACCATACCCAGCCGGTCGATCCCGGCCTTCTTCACCACGTCCATCACCTGAACCACCACCCCATAGGGGACCTTCTCGTCAGCCCGCAGAAAGACGGACGCCCGCGGGTTCCGCTTCTGAAGACCGGTCAGCACCTTCTGGAGCCGGCCCAGGGTGATCTGCTGGTCATCTAGATAGATCATCTTGTCCTTGGTGACGGTCAGGATCAAGCGCTCTTCGGGCTGGACATTTCTGGTCTCGGTGCGCGGGACCTGGACGTCGATCCCTCGGATCATCATGGGGGCGGTGATCATAAAGATAATGAGGAGCACCAACACCACATCCACGAAGGGGGTGACGTTGATCTCGGACAGGGCGCCGCCCAGCCGTTGCTCCGATCCGGAAAGGTGCGCGCTCATCGTCCCCCCACGAGCCGTTCTGCCAGGCCCATAAACTCCAGCGTAAAGAGATCCAGACGAGTCCCAATACCGCGGATGCGATTCACGAAATAGTTATACGCGATGACCGCAGGGATGGCCGCAGCCAATCCCGCGGCTGTGGCGATCAAGGCCTCGGCGATGCCCGGGGCGACAGCCCCCAGATTGGCGGACCCCGCCGCCCCGATCCCGACGAAGGCGTCGATGATGCCCCAGACCGTGCCAAACAGGCCGATAAAGGGGGTCACGCTGCCGGTCGTCGCCAGGAAGATGAGATGCCGCTCTATTTGGGACAGCTCCCTCAGACTGGCATGCCTGAGCGTTCGACCGATCCCCTCGAGGATCTCACCACTCCGCTCCGCCGGCGGCGTCGAGGGCATCCCAGCGGGACTGCCGCCGGGGTGCGGATTTACCCTTCCATGCTGACTGAGCTCCCGAAATCCTTCGCGAAAGAGCCCCACCACCGGAGATGCAGGGTACCGCTTGGCCTCCTCGTACATCGCACTGAGATTCTTGGACGTGCGAAAGAGGCGGAGAAAAGCGTCCGACTGCCGCTCTGCCTTTCGCAGGGTCCTCAGCTTTGCGAAGATGATGGCCCAGGAGGCGATGGAGAAAAAGAGGAGGAGAAGGAGGACCCCCTTGGCCACCAGCCCCGCTTGTAGGACGAGATCCAATACACTGATCCCACTCATAACGTGTCATCTATAGCACGGTCCCCCACAGGCGTCAAGGGATAGTGCCCATGTGTGCGTCGCTCCACCACCAGTTGGGAGACTGAGGGACCTCCTCCGGAAAGCACGAAGATCCTCGGCCAGACAGAAATGTGAGCTGCCCCCTTCGCGAGGGTGCTCAAAGGGATGTGAAGGGGCCCGTACCAGCCCCTCTGGCATGCGTCAAGCTGCTTTGTCCCGCTTACGGCGGGGCAAGGGGGCGCCACGAGCGGATTTCTTATTTGGCCCGGTAAGAGAAGGCTCCCAGTGTGCCCGCTGCTTCAGGGCCGATCGGATAATCCGCAGCTCCCGGTCGCCGAAGCCCCCTTCGTTTCCGAAAACCTTGTGCATGTATCCGCCTCCCCCCGAAAGAAACCCCCTGACAGGGGGGCGAAAAAGCAACAATCGTGCCAGGGCTAGCCCGAGAATCCCCCTCCACCACCACAATTGAACATCTTTTGTCACCAAGAGATCCCCGTGACCGCCCCGTCTCGGTACCCGCGTCCCGGGAATGAGGCGCCCTTCCCCGCGTTGACAACGCACGACCCCTTTGTTAACGTCAGATGATATTGTTTCGGAGAGAGCAAGACTCTATACTGCGCCTGCGTTCGCCGGGATGCATATGCTGCGCCTCGACGCGATAGATGTCGCCCTTCTCCCCCGGGTCAATCCCATTTTTCGGGATTATCTCCAGGGAAGGTCTCCGCTCCGCGATTTCTATCGCTGGGACCCGCGGGAGCCGCAGGAGCAGCTTGTAGAGTCTCTCACGCGCCGGAGCTACCGCCGGGACGAGCTGGCCACCATTCTCACCGACCAGAACCGGGCCTGGGGGGCAGGCAACGCGCTCGTCGAAGGGATCGCACGCCTGCGCGATCCCCAGGCAATCATGGTAGTGACCGGTCAGCAGGTGGGACTCTTCGGTGGCCCCTTCTACACCTTGTACAAGGCTCTCACGGTGGTGGCGGTGGCCCGCCAGCTCGAGTCGCAATGGCAGATCCCCTGTCTCCCCCTCTTTTGGATGGCCTCGGAGGACACGGACTTTGCCGAGATTGACCACGTCGCCATGCCGGACGAGCAGGACCGGGTCACACTTCTCCGCTACGTCCCGCATGAAGGCTTCGGGACCGATCTCCCAGCGAATCATGCGTTCACTCCGGAGATCGGCGGGGTCTTCGACGCCTTCAGGCAGGCGGCGGGGGCGAGTCGACTTCAGGAGAAAGTTTTTGCGCTGCTCCAGGACTGTTATCGTCCCGGGGCAAATCTGGTTGCGGCCTTCGGCCGATTGCTCTCCTCCCTCCTCGGAAGGCAGGGTCTGATTCTGGTGGATCCTTCCGACGGACGCCTCAAGACGTTAGCGCGCTCCCTGTTCCTCCACGAGATCGTCACCGCGCCCGCCTCGGCACGGCTGGTCCAGACGGCCTGGGAGAAGCTCCGCAGCCTCGGCTATCCTCCGCAGGTCCGTCTCAGGGGAGAAGGCCCCAACCTCTTCTACCTGCACGAGGGGCGCCAGCCCCTCAAACAGATCGGGGATCGACAAGCGATCGTGCAGATCGTGGAGGAGACCCCGGAGCGCTTCAGCCCCAACGTGATCCTCCGGCCCATCATGGAGAGTTTCCTCTTCCCGACGCTCGTCCACGTGGGGGGGCCGCACGAGATCGCCTACTACGCCCAGCTCCGGGGGGTTTTTGACCACTTCGACATCCCGATGCCCTTTCTCCTCCCTCGGGCGTCCCTCACCCTCGTGGAAGGCCGAATCGAGCGACTCGTCAAGAAACACGACCTGTCATTCCCCGGCCTCCACGAAGACCCCGAGCGGGTTGTCCGCCAGGTCCTTCGCCGCTCTCTCCCCAGGAGTTTTGTGGCAAAGCAGCAGAGGGTCGTGCGGACGGTGCTCAAGAGCTTCGAAGAGCTCAAGGTGCTGGTCTCGACCCTCGATCCCACGCTCACCCCCCGGGTGGGTCGGGGGGAGGGGTTGGTGAAGAAGCAGATGGAAGAGATGGAGCGACTCCTCCTCCGCTCCCTCAAGCGCCGCAACCAGGAGATCCGAACCCAGGTCCTCCGGGTCCTGACTCATCTACTCCCCCACGGAGAGTTGCAGGAGCGGGTGTACGGCTTCATGCCGTATCTCTGCCGTCACGGGCTCCCCCTCCTCGATGTGATCGCGGGTGCCATCGACGGGCCGGGATGGGACCACCGGCTCCTCTATCTGGG
>JAHFDE010000014.1 GCA_023249165.1 Candidatus Methylomirabilota bacterium
CCCACCACCGTGACTTCCCGTCCGGGTCCGTAGATCGCCGGATCGAGGAAGCCGTCCATCACGACGATAAAACGCCCTCGGGATTCGTCGGTCTCCTCGGGCCGATCCTGCCTCCCGAGAGGTCGCTCGAGGACCTCTACTTCGGTTCCGCTCGGCTTTGGCGTCACCTGCAGGATCTCCCCGCCCAGGATCATCGTCCGTCCGCGCGACGCCTCCGGCCGCGCCCAGATGTCCGTCAGGGTGAGGGTGCGGTCCGCCCCCGCCTGGAGATCTTCGGGAACGACCGAGGCACACCCCACCAGCGCGAGCGATAGTGTCACACCAAGCGCGGATCGTCTCCCCATGGTCCGCCCGCCTACTCGTAGCGCAGCGCCTCGATGGGATCGAGGGACGCCGCCTTCCGCGCCGGGTAGTACCCGAAGAAGACGCCGACCACCGTCGAGAAGAGAAAGGCCAGGAGAATCGCCTGGGGCGCGATCAGGGTCTCCCACTGGGCGAGAAATGAGAGAAGGGCCGACCCGCCGACCCCCAGCCCGATCCCGACGATGCCTCCGATCAGGGCCAGCGTCACCGCTTCGATGAGGAATTGCGTCAGGATGTCGCGCTCCCTGGCTCCCACCGCCATGCGAATCCCGATCTCGCGGGTCCGTTCGGTCACAGAGACAAGCATGATGTTCATGATCCCGATGCCTCCGACCAGGAGGGACACGGAGGCGATCGCCCCCAGGAGTAACGACATCGTTCGCGCCGACTCCTCTTGGGCGGCAAAGACCTCGGACAGGTTCCGGACGGTGAAGTCATCCTCCTGCCCCAGCTGTAGGCGATGCCGCTGCCTGAGCAAGGCCGTGACCTGCTCTACCGCCTCCTCCATCCACTCGGGCCCCTTGGCCCTGACGATGATCGCCCCGACACTCCGGGCATTGGCCTGGCTCACTCCCAGGACCTTGCGCTTCGCCGTGGACAGGGGGATGACCACGATGTCGTCCTGATCCTGTCCCCAGGCCGACTGCCCTTTGGCGGCCAGGACTCCAACGACGGTGAAGGGGACCTTCTTGATCCGGATGATCTCGCCGAGCGGATCCGAATCCCCGAAGATATTCCCGGCCACCGTTTGGCCGAGGAGGACTACTTTGGCCGCCCCGTCCACATCCTGCGACATGATGCCCCGACCGGAGACGACCGGCCACTCCCGCACCACGAGGTACTCCGGGGTCGCCCCTTGAATGACCGTGGACCAGTTCTGGTTCCCAAAGACCACCTGCGCCGTCCCGCGCATCGTGGGCGCCGCGGCCTCCACGGCGGCTACCTCCCGGGCAATGGCCGTGGCATCATCCTCGGTCAGGGTGAGGACGCTCCCGCTGCCCAGGCGGATCCCGCCGCTGGTGGTGCTCCCGGAGAGAATGATGATGACGTTGGATCCGATGCTCCGGATCTGCTCGGCGATCCGCTCGCGCGCGCCGGCGCCGACCGCCATCATGGCGATCACCGCGCTGACGCCGATGATGATCCCGAGCATCGTGAGTGCACTCCGGAGCTTGTTGACCCGCAACGCCCTCAGCGCGATTTGGACGCTGGCCCCGATGTTCATGTCGTCGCCTCCTGGGGGGGCTGCGCCGCGACGGCCCGATCGGTCAAGAGCAGGCCGTCGCGGAAGGTGAGGATGCGGCGCGCGTATCGCGCCATCTCGTCGTTATGCGTCACCAGCACGATAGTCATTCCGCCCCGGTTCAACTTCTGGAAGAGCGTCATGATCTCGGCACTCGTGCGGGTGTCCAGGTTGCCGGTCGGCTCATCCGCCAGGATCAGGACCGGATCGTTCACCAGGGCGCGCGCGATGGCGACCCGCTGCTGCTCCCCGCCGGAGAGCTGCGCCGGGTGATGATCCGCTCGATCAGCGAGACCCACCGCCGCCAGCTTGGCCTGCGCCTTGGGCCGCCGCTCGCCGGGCGGCGTCCCGTTGTACAGGAGGGGAAGCTCCACGTTCTCGAGCGCGTTGACCCTCGACAGGAGATTAAATCCCTGGAAGACGAACCCGATCTTGCTGTTCCGGATCCTGGCCAGCTCATCGCGGCTGAGCCGCGAGATGTCATGCCCCTCGAGGAGATACCGCCCCGATGTCGGGGTGTCGAGACACCCCAGGAGGTTCATGAAGGTCGATTTGCCAGAGCCGGAGGGCCCCATGACCGCCACGAACTCTCCCCGCTGAATGTCCAGGGTGATCCCTCGGAGGGCCTCCACGGCCACCTCACCGATCCGGTAGGTCTTGGCCAATAACTCAACTTGGATAATCGCCGTCATGCAATGTCTCTCGGTTCAGGGTTCATGGTTCATAGTTCATCGTCCGAGGTCCGAGGTCAGCGAAACCCAATGAACCCAACAAACCCTATGAACCCCGGGACCCACCCCTAAAATCCAAGAGACCGTCGGCGTTGCTGTGGGAAGGGCCCGCTCCCCTGCTGGGGGCGCCGGGATCCATCCCGTGCGCCCAATCCGACCACGACCGACTGCCCCTCTTTCACGTCCCCCTCGAGGACCTCGGTGAAGTATTCGTCGCTCAATCCGAGCTTGACCGCCACCCCGCTGAGCCGCCCATCATCGAGGATCCAGATCTGTGACGGCCCACGAGTCTTCTCCTGGGCCGCGAGGGGCTCCCCGTCGGGAGAGGGGGGCCTGAACCGCAGCGCCGCGTGGGGAATCTTGAGGGCGTCCGCCCGCCTGTCCACGAGGATCCTCACGTTCGCGGTCAATCCCGGCTTGAGTTTCAAATCAGGATTGACCACCGCGACCACCACGTTATAGGTCACCACATTTTGCTGCACGATCGGGGCTTGGCGGATCTGGATCACCTGACCCTTAAACACCTCCCCCGGAAAGGCATCCACGGTGAAGCTTGCCTGCTGGCCCACCTGAACCCGGCTGATGTCCGCCTCGTCCACGTTGGTATCCACCTGCATCTTGTTGAGGTCCTCGGCGATGAGGAAGAGGATCGGGGCCTGGAGAGAAGCGGCCACCGTCTGCCCGACATCAACGTTCCTCGCAATCACCACGCCATTGACCGGGGCGTAAATATACGTGCGATCGAGGTCCACCTGAGCCGCTCGAAGGGCGGCGAGCGCTGCCTCGAGTCGGGCGGCCGCCGAGTCGTAGCTGGCCTGGGCCGAGTCCCGCTCCTCCTGGGAGATCCCTCCCTCCTGAAAGAGGGCAGCGCGGCTGTCCCGTTTGATCTTGGCATCCTTGACAGCCACCCTGGCATTGTCCACGTCGGCCTTGGCTTGGTTGACCTTGGCCTCGAAAGTATCAGGGTCGATCCGAGCGATGAGCTGCCCCTTCTCCACCCGAGAGTTGAAGTCGGCGTACAGATTCTTGATCCTCCCAGAGATTTGGCTCCCCACCTGGACGGTGGTCACGGCGTTCAGCGTTCCGCTGGCCGAGATCGTCGCGACGATCTCCCCGCGCTCGACGGGCGCTGTCCGGTATTTGGGGCTCTTCTCTGAGCGGAGCCAGGCCACGCCCCCGACCCCGATGAAAAGGGCGAGGAGGACAAGGATGCCGATAATCCTCCCCCTGGGCCGCCCCATAATGGTCATCACCGCCTCTCGGATGCCTGGACTCTTATCGGACCCTCGAGCTTTCACACCCTCCCTCCGGTACCCAGCTTCCTGTGCAGGAATCAGCGCAAGACCCTACCGTTCGCCCCGTTGCTCTCTCTCCGCGTCCCACGCTTTGAGGAAGGCCTCAAACCGGGGCTGCTGGTCGGGAGTCAGCATGGCCCGGATCCGTCCCCTAGCCCGCTCCTTGATCTCGGTCACCTGGGGCGCGATCGTCTTTCTGACCTCCGCGAACTCACCCCGGGTATCGTCCAGGATCCGATCAAGCTCCTTCCGCTGATCAGAGGTCAGTTGCACGTCCCGGGTCAGCAGGGAGACATACCGCTCCCGATCGAAACGCCCCCCTCGTCCTTCGGCCGATGCTCCATACGACCGCTCATAGAGGCGGAGCCCCATAGCCCCGGCGGCCAGTCCCAGGGTAAAGACCAACGTGTAGATGATGACGTGGACTCGTCCCCTCATGGCGTCCGTTTCTCCTCCTCGAGGATCGATGCCAGGATCTGATCATGGGTCGGCCGGGGAATCCCCAGGAACGAGAAGGCCTCGGAGCCACCCGCCGGAGAGTCCAGGAAGGACAGGACCGGCGAAGGAGGAGGCGGGGAGAGGAGATAGGCTCCGCTCGCCAGCATCAACGTCAGGCTGGCCAGGGTCGGGACGAGGAGCCTGATCCCGAATCGCGGGGCGACGGGTGAATCCGTGGCCTCACCGATCCGGGCTCGAAGCCGAGCCATAAAATAGGGGGATGGCTCGTCGCCAGCCGTCACAACCTCGAGCAGCAGCCGGGTCAGGCGCCGGGTCCGAGCGACCGCCGCGCAGTCCGGACACGCGCGGAGATGCAGGGCAAGGGCGTCGGCCTCATCAAATGCGAGGGCCGTCCGCCGGTCGAGCGCCTCTTTCGCTTCGCGGCACTTCATCCTTCCCTCCCGCCCGGATGACTCTCTTTGCCAAGAAGCTTGCGCAAAGCGCGCCGGGCCCGGAACAGGCGGAGGCGCACTGCCACCTCTGAGCATCCGAGAACTTTCGCCACTTCCTTTGTTTCCATGCCCTCTCGCTCCTTCAATAGGAGGACAGCCCGATCCTGCGGGGCCAGCTGGCCCAACAGCTTTTCCGCCAGGTCTCGGAGGAAGAGGCGATCGATATCACCAAGGGCCCTTTCATCCCGCGCCAACCTATCGAGCACTGTCGTCTCTTCCGGACCCAGCTCGGAAAACGATCGCTCCTGCCGCCAGCGAAGACGGCGGAGGTGATCGTAGCACAGATTGACCGCAATCCGGGCCAGCCACGGGCCCACAGACGAACCCTGCTGGACTTGCCCCAACGATCGATAGGCCCGGAGGAATGCCTCCTGCCCGATATCCTCCACCTCGGCGCCCGGTACCATCCCCCGAATAACGCGAAACACCAACCGACTATACCGGTGAACCAGCACTGCAAAGGCCTGCTGCTCCCCTGCCAGGGTCCGACGGACCAAATCTTGATCTGACGTCTGCCCCCCCACATCGGGGTGCCCCTCGTCCATGCCTCATTACCCTTAAAGACGTATCTCTTTCGGTGGATGTTTCAAGTCGCTGAAAGGAGAGCAGAAGGCGTGTGTCCGAGGTCGCCTTATCAAGACAGAGGGGGCTACGAACCGGCTCCCGGAGGGGTGGGGGTTCCCGGACCGATCCCCCCCGAGGGGAGGACAGGGGCAGGAGGGGTGACGGGCAGCGTAAAGGTAAAGGTGCTCCCCCGATTCTCTCCCTCACTCTCGACCGAGATCTCCCCACCCTGAAGCTCGACGAGCCGCTTGGCTAGCGTCAGCCCAAGACCGACGCCCGGGACCCGGCTGGCAACGGCATTCTGGCCTCGGCCAAAGGGATCAAAGATCCGCTGCCGATCCTCCGGCCGAATCCCGATCCCGTTATCCCTCACGGAGACGGCCAGGGTGCCCGGGTCTCGGAGACGCGCGGCCACGACGACCTCGCCTCGGTCGGCGGTGAACTTGAGCGCATTGGAGACCAAGTTCAGGAGGATCTGCCGAAACTGATGCAGGTCACCCCGCATCGGGGGAAGCCGCGGTTCGCCCTCGACCGAGAATGTGATCCCCTTGTTCTCCGCCTGGGGGGCCATCAGGGCACTCACCTCCTCGAGGACGGCGAGGGGGCTGAACTCCTCCGCGAAGAACGTTCTCCGACCCACATCGTCCTGGGCGAGTTCCAGCAGGTCATTGGCCAATTTCAGGATGTGCTGCGCGCTGCCGTAGATGTTCTGCATGTACTGTTGCTGACGCGTCGACAGGGGACCGACCCGCTTGTCCTGGAGGAGCTCGGCGTACCCCAGAATCCCCGTGAGCGGCGTCCGCACTTCCTGGGACAGCTGAGAGAGGAATTTGTTTTTCTGGTTATTGGCCTCGAGGAGCTGCTGGTTCGTCTGGAGGAGTTGATCGTGGAGCTGGGCGCTTTCCAGGGCCGTGGCCGCATGATTCGCGATGGCGGAGAGGAGGGCAAGATCTGCCTCCCCGAACGGCGTCCGGTCGGTCCGATTGATCAGTTGAATCACCCCGAGGACCCTCTCCGCGGTCTTCACGGGCACGCAGAGCACGGACCGGGTCTCAGCACCGATTAGGGCATCGACCCGGGCAGAAAACATCGGGTGCTTCCTGACATCGGGGATGACGAGCGCCTCTCCGGTCGAGGCCACCCAGCCGGTGATCCCCTCCTCCGCCGCGACGCGCAGCCCCTGAAGCAATTCCCGCCGCTCCCCCAGGACCACCGCAAAGGTGAGCTCCCCGGTCTCCTCCTTGAGGAGCAGTGAGCCGGCCTCGACCTTCATCAGCTCCACCACCTGCTCCATCACCAACCGCAGGAGGAGGGGGAAATCGAGCGTCGATGTAAAGGCGGCCGTCACCTGGTTCAGCGCGCTCATCTCCTGGATCCGCTGGTGCACGTGGCTGATGTCCTGGAGGATCATGACGCCGCCCGCCGGCCTGTTTTCCTCGGTTAAACCGGTCATCGTCACCTTCAGGACCCGGCCACCGTATCGGAACTCGAACTCTTCGCGCCCGCCGGACTGCTCCATCCGCCGAATCGCCGCCGGGATGGGGTCACCGAACACGGACGCGATGGGGACGGCGACGAGCGCTGTCTCTGATCGCCCGAGCAACCGGACGCCGGCTGGATTGACATAGACAACCTGATGGGCCTCGTTGAACTCGATGACCGCCTCTCCCAGCGCGGCCAGCAAGGTGTCGAGGTGTCGCTTGATCGAGAGGAGCTCGCGCGCGATGACGCGGGGTCGCACGTCCTTGAGCCCCACCATGACCGGGGGCCCCGCGTCCACGTCCGCCCTCTCCAGGCGCTGGACGATATCCAGAATGTCCACCACCATGGCATCCATGCGGCGCTTGGCGACATAGGCCTTCGCCCCCATCTCCTGCAGCTCCTGGGCGCTGGGAAGGCCCTCGGCGATGGTCGCGGTCAGCACGACGACGGGGATGTGCGAAAGCTGGGGATCCTGCGACACGTGGCGGCAGAGTTGGCGCCCATCCATCACGGGCATGATGAGGTCCGTGACGATGAGATCCGGCGGATGGCGCCGGGCTTGCTCCAGCGCCTCGAGGCCGTTCCGGGCCTTGGAGACGATAAAGCCCGCTTCCCCCAGCGCGTCGCCCACGCCGGCGAGGATGATCTCGTCGTTATCGACGATCAGGATTTCCTTGGACACGCGCTCCCCCACGCCTACTCTAGCAACGCGTATGCCAATATACGGGATTCCCCCCGCCTTTGACAAGCCTCTCTTACACGCGCACATCCGCTGCAAGCCTGTCGAAGGAGTTTACCCTGAGCGTGTGCTGAGCCTGTCGAACGGGCCTGCCGTGAGCCCCTCGACTCCGCTCGGGGCAAGCCTGTCGAAGCAGTGAGCATGTGGTGAGCCTGTCGAACCACTGTCGAACGGTTGACACCCGGGCGGATGGGGGCTAAGGTACTGGCAACCTTGAGCCTCGGTGCGGGGATGGGCTGAGTGGCAGGGCCGGCGGTGACGTGCGAACGAGAAAAAGCAGAATTACCGGCGAGGGAGAAGGAAATGAAAAGAGAGTTTACCGCGGTCTTCCAAAAGCGCGATAAGTGGTACGTGGCGTATGTGGAGGAGATCCCGGGCGTCAACACGCAGGGCCGTACGCTCAAGGAGGCCCGCGCCAATCTCAAGGAAGCACTTCAGCTCATCATCGAAGCGAATCGCCAGCTGGCAGCCAAGCGTCGGGGACGGGTGCGCCGTGAGCCAATTGCGGTCGAGGCCTGAGCCGCCAGATGAAGCGGCGGGAGCTGATCCGGCATCTCCATGCTACTACAATCCGGCAAGCAACCTGACGTCCTCGGTGCCACGTCACCGCGACATAGACGAATTCCTCGCGCGGAAGATCTGCCGGGACCTCGGTATCCCGGAGCCGAGGAAGTCAAGATGAGTCAAGAAGAGACTTGACCCCCGGCCCCGCTGGCAGCAAAGGGCTGCAGCCTGGCGTCGACCTCGACGACAGCGCGGCACTCCTCGACCTGATGGAGCCTGGATCGTCCGCCTTCACGGGGTGTGCAGATCTTTCACGACTCTGCCACCTCGCAATCCCTCCACGTTTTCAGTGAGTTGCTTCGTAGATGCCTCCCGACCATCGCGGGAGGCTGCAAAAGCTGCACGTTCGCCCTGAAAAGCTTGCCGAGAGCTAGCGGCTGCGGCGGGTCGCGTTACGGGAATTTCGAAGGGGTAATTCTTTGATTTCACGGGTCCGACCTCCGGGCGCGTGACATTATCTCGCGGATTGAGCGCCCTTGGCACATAACTGGCAATCCCTCCTATATGGAGTAAGCGATGGACCCGGGGTAGACATAGTACCGAGCCCACCCCCGGCACAATCGAGGGCGCACCAAACATTGAGACGCCCGCGGGGCGGAGCGCGGCCCGGGAGGGCGTTTTCGGTTTCAGCCCAGTTATTTTCTCGGTCGAAGGGGAATTCGAGTAGATCTGCCAGCGGCGAAGAGAGGCATTGTAGCGAATACCGATAGATTGCCGAGCCTCTGCTTCGCAAGGTCGCAACCAACGTGCGGGTTGGAGACAAGCTATGGCTGGCACCTTAATCTCCCGAGAGCATCCCCCACCCTCCCCACGCATTCTCGTCCTGGACCTACAGAATCCTGAGCTCGCAGCCCAGGTGCGGGAGATCTTGCTGGAAGCTGGTGGCTACTCCGTATCTCTGGAGCCTGCGGCGGATCCGTCGGCAGACCTCATCATCCCCATTCTCGCCCCAGGCCTCGACCCTCCTACCATCCTCACGGAGCTCCACACCAAGGTCCCAGGGGTGCACCTACTCCCGGTGCTCAACGAGAACCACATCTCGGGGGCCCTCAACCGGCTGCCCCCAGGCGTGACGGACTTTCTCGTCAGTCCGATACGAGGGCCCGAGCTCCTCGCCAGGGTCCGGCCTCTCCTACCGCTCGACATAAAGGCAGAGACTGAACGAGCCAAGGTCCGTCTGCAGGACTCTATAGGGCTCGACCGGCTCATGGGAGTGGACCCGGCACTGCAGGCGGTCAAGGAGCAGATTCGGCAAGTCGCTAAGGCCGACGTCACTGTCCTTGTGACCGGGGAGACCGGCACCGGCAAGGAACTGACGGCGCAGGCCATCCACTACTTGAGCGGGCGGGCGGCGAAACCCCTCGTTCCCGTCAACTGCGGCGCCATTCCGCCTGACCTATTCGAGAACGAGCTCTTCGGCCACCACCGGGGGGCCTTCACTGATGCTCGGTCTTACCAACCGGGTCTCATCGCGGAGGCGGAGGGAGGGACACTCTTTCTGGACGACATCAACGCCCTGCCCCTCACGGCACAGGCGAAGCTCCTACGTTTCCTCGAGGATCGGACCTACCGGCCGCTGGGTTCTCCCCGGAGTGTCAAGGCCGACGTGCGGGTCGTGGCAGCGAGCAACACCGACCTCAGGGAGAAGGCCCGCGCGAGGTCCTTCCGCGAGGACCTCTTCTATCGCCTGCACGTTGTGATGATCCAGCTCCCGCCTCTGCGGGAGCGGGTGGGCGACATCGGGCTACTGGCGGAGTTTTTTCTGGAGCGGTGCAAGACGGGGAACGGATGCTGGGGCTTCTCGCCCGAGGCGCTCCATGCCATGCGCGAGTACCACTGGCCCGGTAACGTGCGTGAACTCGAGAATATGGTCCGGCAGCTCGTCGTGATGCACCTGCCGAAGCTGATCGGCGCGGCGGACCTCCCCTGGTCGCTTCGACCGTCCGAGCATGCCCCGGATGAGTCGTTCCGCGCCGCGAAGACCCAGGTCATTGCCCGATTCGAGCGCAGGTATTTGTCGGCGCTCCTCGAAACCCATCACGGCAACATCACACGCGCGGCCCAGGCCGCACGCCAGGACCGCAGCACATTCCGCCGGCTCATCCGGAAGCATCGCCTGGACCCTTCCATGTGGACAGGCGCTGGTAGACGGAGTGGGGCAAATATTCCCCACCTCCGGGGTTAGCCGCCCCCACCGACCGCTCCTTAATCGGATCAATAAGTTATCTCGCTAGGCGCCTCTTTGGACCGGGGTCGGTGGCCACCCATCGGCGCCATTCAAAGATACGGTTTCTCCTTCCTCTGCCTTTAAAATCATAGCCTTCCCGAACTCGGACCGCCTGGCACTAACCGTGCACTCTTCGTCCCTGGTAAAGCGTGAGCTGAGGGGCGGCCTGGCCACATCTATCACGGAGAAGCTCATGGGACGACGGGTGTACGAGGCGCAAAGTAAGAAGGAGATTGCCCGGGAAATTCTCCAGTACCTCATCAATAACCCCCACGCCGAGGACTCCCTTGAAGGGATCGCCAGATGGTGGCTCGAACGGACGCGCATCGAACGAACCGTCGATGAGGTGAGGGAGTCGCTAGAAATCCTCTTGGACCGTGGCCTCATTCTGGCTCGGCGGGGGAAAGCGGGGCCGGCCCGGTATCTCATGAACCGGGAAAAACAGGGAGAAATCACACAGTTCCTCAAGTGATCACACAGGGGACGAAGGAGGGATGCTATCGGGAAGGGGAAAGGGAACCAGGAAAGGGAACCAAAGGACATCGAATCTATCCAAGACGTGACATCGGATGGGAAGGGGGGGAGACACCAATGTTGAGTATTATTTGGTACGTGCGCCACGGTCCTCGACCACTCTGGAATGAGCGGGGGGCCGAGACGGCGGAGTGGATGATCATCGTCGGCCTGCTCACTGCCATCGCGTTAATTATCTACGCCGCGCCTCCCGGTCCGATAGGGACCATGCTTACGGCGATCGCCGACGCCGTTAAAACTGCCGTTACCACTTTGCCCGGATTATGAACGTAGAATCCACTTGGCAGCCCGGGGGCTTCGGCAGGGGCCCTCGGGCCGGCCGTACCGTATAAGGGGTGGCCGTGGACCGCACGCGCCAACTGGCTGACCAGCGAGGAGCCTCAATGGTGGAGTTCATCATCGTCCTCCCGTTCCTCCTCCTGGTCCTTTTTGCGATCGTCGAGCTGAGCCGCGCCTTTCTCACCTTCAATATTGTCACCACCGCGGCCCGGGAGGGGGCCCGGACGGGGGTCGTCACCGATCCCTTCAGTCCGACCCCCGCCGTCACCCGGATCAACGCGGTCCTCAGCTCGGCCAATCTGGCCCCCACGAGCGTCTCGGTCGTGTGCGCGGCGCCCTGCCAGGCCGATTCGCCCGTCACGGCGACTGTCAGCGTGACGTTCCAAACAGTCGTGCCAGCTTTCCTGCCGATGCTCGGGAGCCTAACCCTCACGCAAAGTGCCACGATGCGATACGAATAGGAGGAGTGCTGTGCGTCGCCGACTCGTATTGGTCATATGTTTCGCCTCCCTGGCGGGGCTCGTAGCCGCCGCCTTTGTATATTTGGCCGTCATGCAGAGGATCACGGTCGAGGCCGGTAAGCAGGGGTCCGAGGAGATCATCGTCGCCGCCGTGAACATGGGAGTCGGGGAGTCCGTGACGAGTCGCCACGTGAACCTCGCCCTGTGGCCCAAGAGCGCACTGCCTCCGGGCGCTTTGAGGCAGGTCACCCAGGCCGAAGGACGGGTGGTGCGCAGCTCCATCGTCGCCGGGGAACCCCTGATGGAGACAAAGCTGATCGACAAGGAGGCCGCCACGCGGACCTCGCTCCTCCCGATGCTGGTCCCGGAGGGCCTCCGGGCGGTGACGATCACTGTTGACAAGGCAGTCGAGGAGAGTGGGTTGATCCAGCCCTACAGCCGTGTGGATGTCCTGGTGAGTTTAACCAAGGGGAGCGGGGAGCCAATGGCCAAGGTGATCTTGCAAAACGTCCCGGTCATTGCGGCGGGGCAGACCGTCGAGATGCAGGACAAAAAGCCGGTCAAGGTCACGACGGTGACCCTCGCCCTCACACCGCAACAAGCGGAGCGCCTGGCACTGGGTCACACCTCGGGGAAGTTGATGCTCGCCACGCGGCATTTCGGCGACAACCAGACCGTCGCCACGCCCGGGGTCACTCGGGCGACACTCCTCGGCCAGGAACCGGCCGTCCCAGGGCCGAAGCCGACCGAGGTTCGGGTCGCCGAACAGCCTCGATCCCCCTCCCACAAGGTTGCGGTCATGCGAGGGGGCAAGGTGACGGATTACCAGTTCACCCAGCGCGCGGGTGATGTGTGGGTTGGCGCCAACGTTCCCTGAGACCAGGGGAGAGCCTATGCATACGAAACGCCTCAACTGTGCAAGCCGCACGTGGCCGGGACGTGTGATCCTCTCGGCCCTGGTGATCGGCTGTTGGGTGTCCGCCGCAGCGGCCGAACAGGGGCTGGTTCGGATCGATGTGACCATCGGCAAGTCCCAGGTGATCGAGGTCAAGGAACGCTTCGACCGGGTATCGGTCACCGATCCGAACATTGCCGACGTCTTCGTCATTACCCCAAACCAGATCCTCATTAATGGCAAAGCCGTCGGCGTGACGTCCCTGGTGGTCTTCTACCCGCAAAAGACCCTCTTCTTCGATCTCGTAGTCCAGACCGATATCGCGCTCCTCCAAGAGCGGCTGAAGCAGATCGCTCCCCGCGACGAAATCGAGGTGCGCCAGGCGCAGAACGCCATCATCCTGCACGGCGCGGTCACCAGCGACAACCTCGTCTCGTCAGCCGGCGAGGTCGCGTCGGTCTTCACCCCCAAAGGCAAGGTCGTCAATCTCCTCACCGTGCGGGACGTCAAGCCACAGGAGGTCATGATCCAGGTCCAGGTAGCCGAGGTGTTACGCACGGCCTTGCGCGAGCTCGGCTTCAGCGCCAGGCTGCTGGGAAGCACGTTCCAGGGCGCCTTCTTTCCCGGCGCCGCCTTCTTCCCGCCGCTTGGGCTGATTGGGGCGGCAGGGAATGTTGTGGATACCCCGACGATCCAGTCTCCCGAGATGCAATTCACCGATCTCGCCAACCTCTTCTTCGCTTCTCCAGACCGGGACTTCGCGGGGTTGGTC
Source organism: Candidatus Methylomirabilota bacterium (assembly GCA_023249165.1). Lineage (GTDB taxonomy): Bacteria > Methylomirabilota > Methylomirabilia > Methylomirabilales > CSP1-5 > CSP1-5. Next base: position 13,100 of record JAHFDE010000014.1, read on the forward strand.
CGGGCCATGGCCGAGCGAGATCTGCTCCGGGTGTTAGCCAAGCCCAACCTGGTCACCCAAAGCGGCAAGAAGGCCAGCTTCCTCTCCGGTGGCGAGTTCCCCTTCCCCGTCTCCCAGGGCGGGGCCACGGCCGGCGCCATCACGATCGAGTTCAAGCCGTTCGGCGTCAGCCTCAACTTCCTCCCCGTGGTCGTGGACGGGAGCAGGATCAACTTGGCCATCGAGCCTGAGGTCTCGTCGCTCGACTTCGCCCAGGGCCTGGTTTCCGCCGGCTTCCAGGTCCCTTCGATCCGGAAGAGCACGGCCTCGACGACCGTCAACCTGCGGGACGGCGAAAGTTTCGCTATCGCCGGGCTCATCAACAATGAGATCCGGCAGGCCGTCGCCAAGATCCCGTTCCTGGGGGACATTCCCATCCTTGGTGCGCTCTTCCGGAGCGTGCGGTTTAAAAACAACGAGTCCGAGCTGTTGTTCCTCGTGACGGTGAAACTCGTCAAGGGGGTCCCACCCGGCGACCCGAGGCTCCCGGATCCCACCAAGCTGATGGAGATGACCGAGGAGGAGAAGAGCGAGTTCACGCTGCTGCCGGGGATCCCCGGCGTCGGCGAGGTTGTGGAGCGCCCCCTCGGCCGGAGCGACCTGTAGGCCCAGTGGGCGGAGGCACGCATGAGCCAGTTCCTGCGGGTGATCCTTGTAGACTCTGACCCCGCCTCGCGCGCCGGCGTGCGGCAGATCCTGCTGGCGACGTCATCGCTGGTGGTGGCCGAGTTTTCGCGTATCGCGGAGGCCGTCGCAGGGGCCGCTCCCTACCGCCCCGACCTCGTCATCCTGGAGGTCCCCACCGAGCAAGGGGGCAAGGCTCAGGGGGAGTGGCTCTCCGCCATCGAGGAATTAGCCCGCGCCCTGCCCAACACGGCCATCCTCGCCACCGCGGCCGGCGTATCGGCCGAACTCGTGATCCGGGCGATCCGGGCGGGCACCTTCGATTTCCTCGGCCGCCCGGTGAAACAGGACGAGCTGCTGGCAGCCCTCGCCAAGATGGCCCGCTTCCACCGGAGAGGTGCGACTGAACATCGACGGGGAAAGGTCGCCTCAGTCTTTTCCACAAAGGGGGGGGTCGGCGTCACCACGATTGCCACGAATCTGGCCGTATGCCTCGCGGAGAGCACCCCCGGGGACGTGCTCCTGGTAGACCTGGACATTCGCCAGTCCGACGTGGCGACCTTCCTGAACTTGCGGCCCACCTACTCCACCCTCGACGCCTTTGAGCACGCCGGACGGTTGGATGAGCCCTTCCTCAAGGGGCTCCTCACGAAGCACGGGAGCGGGCTCTGGGTGCTCCCGGGGCCGATGCGGATGGAGCGGATCAAGGTCGCCGGCGAGCAGGTCAAGGTTGGCCTCGAAATCCTTCGCTCCTATTTCGAGCACGTGGTCCTCGACCTCCCCCACGATCTGGATCCCGGCACGATCACGGCGCTCGAGGCCTCTGACGTGATCCTCTTCCTGGTGAGTCCTACCGTCTCCGCCCTCCGCTCCAGCGCGGCCGGGCTCGCGGCCTTCCGCCACCTCGGGCTCGACCCCAAAAGGATCCGCATCGTGGTGATGCGCGACGGGACCGGAGACGAGATCACCCTCAGGCACGTCCAGGAAATGCTCGGAGTGTCCATCTACTGGAGGACGCCGAGTGAGTACCCCACCGTCGTGACGGCGATCAACCGCGGGGAGCCCGTGGTGACGGCCTCCCCGCGGTCGAAGATCGCCAAGAACCTGCGGGAGTTGTCCGACCAGCTTGTCAACGGGCTGGCATCAGGCGCAGAGCCTGCGCCTGCGCGCACGGCCTTCCGCCTGCCATGGATGCCCAAGGCGATTCGGGGAGGAAAGTAAGTGCGCCTGTTTCGAGGTCGGCAGGAGAAACCGACGGGAGCCGCTCGTCTGGGAGATTCTGCAGAGAGGCAGGGCCTGGGCGACGGGGCCTACTACGACCTCAAGACCCGGATCCATAGCCAGCTGATCGAGCGGATCGATCTCTCGAAGCTGGACCTCCTTCCGCCGGAGCAGGTCCGGCAGCAGATCACGCGGATCGTCGAGGACATGCTGGGGGAGGAGGAGACCCCGCTCAGCCGGACCGATCGGGACCAACTCGTCCTGGACATCCACCACGAGACCTTCGGGCTTGGGCCGATTGAGCCCCTCATGCAGGACCCCACGGTCTCGGACATCCTGGCGAACGGATCACAGGAGGTGTACGTAGAGCGGCGGGGCAAGCTCGAACGCACGACCGCCGTCTTCCGGGACGACGCCCACCTGCTCCAGATCATCGAGCGGATCGTCTCGCAAGTGGGCCGGCGGGTGGACGAATCCACCCCCATGGTGGACGCGCGCCTGCCCGACGGCTCCCGCGTGAATGCCATCATCCCGCCGCTCGCCCTGGATGGCCCCGTGCTCTCGATCCGCCGCTTTGCCGTAGAGCCGTTCCGGCTGCCGGATCTTATCGCGTTTGGGACCCTCACGCCGGCCCTGGCCGAGATCCTCACCGCCACCGTCCGAGCGCGCCTCAACATCCTCATCTCAGGCGGAACGGGGGCCGGGAAGACCACCCTGTTGAACGTCATTTCGAACGCGATCCCCTCCACCGAGCGGATCGTCACGATCGAGGACTCGGCCGAGCTGCAACTCCAGCAGGACCATGTGGTCCGCCTGGAGACGCGTCCCCCGAACATCGAAGGCCGGGGCGAGATCACGCAGCGGGATCTGGTGCGGAATGCGCTCCGGATGCGCCCGGACCGCATCATCGTGGGGGAGGTGCGGGGCCCGGAGGTCCTGGACATGCTCCAGGCGATGAATACGGGCCATGATGGGTCACTCTCCACCGTACACGCCAACTCCACACGGGACGCGATCTCTCGGCTCGAAACGATGATGCTGATGTCCGGCATCTCCCTGCCTGTCCGCGCGATGCGGGAGTACATCAGCTCCGCGCTCGACATGATCATCCACTTAGCCCGGCTCAGCGACGGGACCCGAAAGGTCATCCGCGTGACCGAGATCGCCGGGATGGAGGAAGCCGTCGTGACCACGCAGGACATCTTCCTCTTCGAGCAGGAGGGGATCGACAAAGAGGGTCGCGTCCTGGGCTTCGTCCGGGCCACCGGGGTGCGGCCCAAGTTCGTCGAGCGGCTGGAGAGCGCAGGCATTCCGCTCGATCCCAAGGTCTTCGATCCGTCCCGGCGACAGGGGGTGCGCTAGTGGAGCTGGTTTGGACCATTGCGGGGCTGACGTTCCTGGGGGTCGTGACGCTCATCGTCGGGCTCTGGTGGCTCTCGGCCCAGCGCCGGAGGATTCGCGAACGGTTGCGACAGGGCCGCCAAGTCCCCTCCAAGACCGATACGGATCTCCTGCGCCCGGGTGCCCGCGCGGCGGGCTCGAGATGGGGGGCTGTCGCCAGCCGGATACCGTTCCAGAGGTGGCTCACGGCCCTCACGGAGCACGCGGGCGACAGCGGAGGGGCAAGCGAGCTCCTCCTCTTGATCGGCATCTATGCCCTCCTGGGAGGGGGCGCGGCCTGGCTGCGCACGGGACGGATCGGGTGGGGAGTGCTCGTGGCGCTCATCGCGGGCTCCATTCCGGTCTGCCGCCTTTTCTACAGGCGCTTTCAGCGACGGCAACTGTTCGAGAAGCAGTTTCCTGACGCCCTCGACATGTTGACCCGGTCAATCCGTTCTGGGTTCGCCTTGAGCCAGGCCATCCAGGTGGTCGCCGAGGAGATGCCGGACCCCACCGCCCAGGAGTTCAGGCGCGTCACCGAGGAGATCCGGCTGGGGGGTGATCCAGGCGATGCCCTTGCTGGACTTCGGCGGCGCATGCCGACGGATGACACGGAATTCTTCTGCACCGCCATCGCGATCCAGCGAGGCGCTGGCGGCAACCTGGCCGAGATCCTGGACCGCCTGAGCGAGGTCATCCGTGAGCGCTTTCGACTCCTCAGCCACGCCCGGATGCTGTCCGCCCAGGCCCGGGCGACAGCGGTGGTCGTGGGGGTGGGCCCGTTCGTCTTCGCAGCCCTCTTCCAGTTCCTGAATCCGGGGTACTTCGACCCGCTCTTGAATTCGCCCCTCGGCCCGCCCCTGATCGCGGCGGGGCTCGTCAGCGAGGCGATCGGCACCTTCATGATCTGGCGGATCGCGAATATCAAAGTGTGAGGTGGCTATGGATCCGGTGACGTATGCGGCCCTCTCATTTCTCGTCGTCGCGGGAGTGTCATGCCTGGTAGGGGTCTTCCTGCTTCGGCGGTGGTTCGCCCTGCGCGCCGAGCGCCTTCGGCAGCCGTCACCTCCCGCGGCGGTTGCATCCATCCTCCGGTGGGAAGAGGAGGCCCGCGGCTGGCTGGAGCGGGTGCTCGAGCGCCTGGGTCGGGTCTTTCGGCCCCGCGATAAGATCAGGGTGTCACGGGTGCGCCAGCGCCTCGTCTGGGCCGGCTACCAGAACCCGCGCGCCGTCACCCTGTTCATCGGCGCCAAGATGGGGCTCGCGATCCTCAGCGGCTATTCCTCCTTCGTCTACGGCGTCACGCGGGCCTTGCCGTATGTCCTGCCGTACTCCATCATCCTGGCGGGGCTGGGCTTCTTCCTCCCCAATTACTGGTTACGCAGGCGCATCCGGGCTCGCCAGCGCGAGATCCTCCATGCCCTGCCGAATGTCTTGGATCTCCTGATGGTGTGTGTCGAGGCCGGCATGGGTTTCGATGCCGCCGTCGCCCGCATTGCAGAGCAGCCGGAAGTGCAGCGGAGCCCCCTTCATCAGGAAATGCTCCGGATGCACCTCGAGATGAGGGCGGGGCGGCCGCGCGCGGAGGCGCTGCACGCGCTGGGCGAGCGAACAGGGACGGATGAGGTGAAGGCGGTGGTGGGGGCTTTCATCCAGACGGAGCGGCTGGGCACCAGCCTCGGCAAGACCCTCCGTGTGCACGCCGAGTCGGGCCGGGTGAAGCGCCGGCATCGGGCGGAGGAGCTGGCCCAGCTGGCGCCGCTCAAGATGCTCTTCCCCACCGCGCTCTTCTTATTCCCGGTCTTCTTTTTGGTGACACTGGCCCCGTCCTTGATGCAGCTGCTACACGCCATGAAGGGGGTCGCAGGCCAAATAAGGTAAAGGGAAAGGGGAAGGACAGATGAAGACGAAGATTGTGATCGGCTTGGCGGCACTGGCGGGGCTGACAGGCACTGCCACGATAGCAACGGCGCAGGATGTGATCGCCGAAGTCCGAACGTGGACGGGCGAATCGTGGCGGCTTAGCCAACCCTCCCTCGAAATCTTTTACACGATCATGCCCAAGATGCCCGAGGAAGAGGCCCCCCCTGCGGCGAAGGAGGGGGCCGTCGCGCAGGCGGTCCAGATGACTGGCCCGGTCTCGAGCCTAAAGACCGCTTTCGAGAAGAAGCCGGAACCGCTGCAGGGTCACGACCGGACAGATGTGGTGACCCTTTCCCGGCACGGGGTCGAGACGCAGATCCCGCTCTCCAACATCCGCACGCTGCAATTCGTCCGACAGCCGGCTCAGCAGGGCCTGCTGCCCCCCTACGTGACCCACTTCCGCTACTCGGCCGTGGCGGAGCTGGTGGACGGGTCCCGGGTCGAGGGGGATTACGTGAATCTGGGTACGGCGGTCCTGCGGGGGCTGACGCCAATGGGACGCGTGGACATCCCGTGGACCGAGGTCGAGAACGTTCGTTTCAAGGAGACACCGTAGCGAGCAGGCGGATGGGTAAGGGACGGAAGGAGCGAGGGATGAAGGGTTGGAGGTTTAGGAATCAGCAGGGGACTGTGCTGGTCTTTACGCTCATCGTATTGGTCTTCCTCCTCGTCATGGGGGGACTTGCCATCGACCTCGCCTATCACGCCTCTACCAGAGGCGAACTCCAGCGGAGCATGGATGCTGCCGCGCTGGCCGGGGCGGGGAAGCTCGGCTTCAACGACACGGTCTTCCCAGTCGCCCGCCAGTTTGCACAACAGTATGGCGCCTTGAACCCCTACCGGGTCGGACCCGTTACTATGAACCTGAATGACGCAAACGCCTCTACCGGAGATATCGTCCTGGGGATCTGGTGCCCTCCTGGGGATCCGAGCGTCTGTCCTGGGAGTCCGAGCCCCTGTCCTGGGAGTCCGAGCCCCTGTCCTGGGAATGCGGGACTCTTCTATCCATGTCTGGATGGCACGCGGGTCAACGCCGTCAAGTGCCAGTATGGTACCACGATTCCCACGTCGTTCCTCGCGCTTTTGGGCTTTACCACGCTGCCGGTGGCAGGATGTGCGATCGCCACCTCAAACCCCCCCGCGAGCCCGCCGGAGGACACGTGCGTCTTCCCGATTGGGCTCAGTGATTGTGCCTTCACCGACGCTGGAGCCTTCACCTCGCAGGGATGCGGCGTGCCGATCAGCTTCATCTCGAGCAGCGGTCAGTCACCGGGCGCTCCCCCCGGCACGAACACGGCGGCCTGGGTAAATCTCGACGGTCAGGGGACACCGAGCGGGAGCTATCTCAGGCAAGTAATCAACGCCATGGCGAATGGCACGTGTCCGCCCTCTACACTTGAAGTGACTGATCCGGTCGGGACCAATAACGGCATGATCCAAAATGTGATGGACACCCTGGAGCCGATCTTCGTGAACAAGTATAGGACCTCCGGTACGATCGAGTTAGAGAACGCCTCTGGCGAGACTGCTTATTCAGGGCCGGGGTGGGAGGTCTATGTCCCGGTTCTCAACACGAGCGAGAACGGCGGGTGTCCACCACGGGCAATTAATGGCACCCACGAGATCATTGGCTGGACACGGTTCGTCATGACGCAAGTCATCAACCGTGGCCGGTGCGCTGTCACGAACCGCTACGCCGGGAACGCTTGGGATCCGCTGTGCCCTCCCCCGAACGGGACCGGCACTAGTCAGACCATTCCTCAAAATTCCGGAGCGTTTCGCGCGATCTTCGGCTACTACGGCTGCGAGCTGGACCCGGCTCCTCCGAATCCAACCCCGGCGCCACGATCGGCGCTCGCGACAAGGCTCCGGCTGGTGCAGTAGCGGCAATGACATTGAGGCGAGAGGCAATCTTTCTTTTTCCCCTTTTCGTCGCCACGATGCTCGCTGGCGGTGGGTGTGCGGCTGCCGGCCTCGCTGCCGCGGGCCCCCTGCTCACCGCTATAGGAACCATCAGCAACCGAAGCATTGAGCGGACACTTTCCGCGGACCTCCAGACCGCCTGGACCGCCACGGTGGAAACCTTTAGCCGCATGGAGATCCAGGTTCGGCACACCGATCGAAGTAGGGAAGCGTGGGTGCTCAAGGGGACCGGGGGGACAGTTGAACTGCACGCGGAGCTGGCGCCCGTCACGCCGCGAATGACCAAGGTCTCTCTCAGGGCAGAGGCAGGAGGACTGCAGGCGGACAAGCGGACGGCGGAGGAGATCCTGAACCAGGTCGCCCTGTCGCTCGAGCGGCAGCCCGCGGTCGCCGAGCGCGAACTATCCCGCGAGCGGGATACGCTCGCCGAGGCAGTGACCGCACTCCAGGGAGAGGTCCAGCACCTGAGGTCGACCATCCACGCGCAGGAGGAGAGGCTCGCGCTCCGAAATTCCTCGCCCGAACCAGCGGGGGGAGCAAAGGACGGGCTCTCGCAGGGCTCAGGAATCCTGGTGATCCCTCTGTCATATGGCATTCCAAGCCTTCCCGGCCCTGTCGACACGCGCGCTTTCCGGGCGGTCCCAGAGCACCGGCCCGATGAGCATGCAGGTGTCCTTGTCCTGGCCGACGCACCCCCCGACGCTGAGGTGAGTGAAGAGGGAGTATTGGCGGCTCCGCTGGTTCCGGTGAAGGTCCTGACCCCCGTCCGGCCGCTGGGTGGCAAGCAGACCGTCCGCTAGCGATCCGGCCGCGAGCGGGGCGGAGGGCGCCTCAGCGATCCTGGGGCGGTATCTAGTCCCGATGATCATGAGAGAACGCGATGCAACTGGACCTCCTTGTTCTGCTGGTGGTTTCTATCGGCTGCCTCGGCTCGGGCCTATGGATAGCCTATCGGGGTCTGCATCCCGGTCGCCCGGCCGAGGCAGCAGCATCGATGCCACAGGGGGCTCTGGTCTTTGACCCGGATGGCCTCGAACACGGCGTCGCTTGCTCCCTCCTCCTTCACATAGGAATCCTCAGCCTCCTTCTCATCGCCGGCCCAATATCCTCGGGGACGCGAGGAGTGCCAGTGGGGAACACGACGGCACTGCCAGGTGACTTTCATGTCTTCCTGGCTTCACTGCCGGAAGAGCGAAAACGCTCTCGTCTCCAAACGGCCGCCCCGGCGCCTGTCCTGCCTCCCCACCGTGTTTCCGTCGCAAGCGGGATGAAGGACCCAAAGCGTCAGGAAGCCAGCCGGGTTCGCGCAGTAGGACATGATGACGCCATATCCGGGAGTGCCTCAGGCACGGAGTCCGCGAAGGGCGTCGCGAAACCCACGCGGTCAGCGCGTGGGGACTCTATGCAGAAGCCACAACCCGAGCGTGTCGTAGAACTCTTTGCAGTTCGCACCCCGATACCGCGTGCTGAGCCCTTGGCGCCCACTATGCCGGCTCCATCTTCTATTCGGGATTTCGAGGCCCCACTCGCCCGGTCGGAGGCGGCACCCCCGATCCCCAACGTAGTCCCCGATCACGCGCCCGGACCGGTCGAAGCCGCCCCCTCCGCCACCGTCCAGTCGCCGGAGCCCGGAACAGCGATGGCGGCACTGTCGGGGCAGCAGGATGAACCCGCCAGCCTCGCCCCTGCCGCAATGGTCCACCCGCCCGCACCCGAGCAGCTAGTGACAGACCAGGGACTTCGCTCGGCCGAGCCCAAGGCGGAAGGAGCGGTTGTGAACGCCACGCCGATCCAAGAGCCCACGCCGCGGCTGGCCGTCCCGGAGGTCCCTCCGGCGATCCCGTACGTGACTGGGCCACCGGAGCAAGCGCCATCTGTCGGCCTGGGCGCGCCAGAGCGCGAGGTCACGCCCGAGACACCTCAGGTGGCCAATGTGGAATCGACCCCGTCTGCACCAGCCGAGAGGACCGCCCCCGTTGGCGCCCCGGCCTTTTCCCCTGTCCTGTTGCCCCCGCCGGGCGCAGGGGTAGCGTCGCCGCTCGCCATGTCCACGCCGTTGCCGGAGAATGTAGATCCGCCAGGAAC
>JAHFDE010000015.1 GCA_023249165.1 Candidatus Methylomirabilota bacterium
AGGGTTCAGGGCAAAAAGAACAAGAAGCCGGTGAACCACGAAACATTCACCGGGGGCGTAGATCGAATCATTGATGCGATCGGAAAGATCGTGGTCCCGGGTCTCATCGACATGCATGTCCATCTCCGGGAGCCGGGACGAGAGGACGAGGAGACCATCGCCTCCGGGACGGCGGCCGCCGCCCGGGGCGGATTCACATCCATCTGCTGCATGCCGAACACCGAGCCGGTGAACGATACCGCTTCGGTCACCGAGTACATCCTGGAGCAGGCCCAGAAGGGGGGGCGCGTGCATGTCTTCCCCATCGGATGCATATCGAAGGGCCAGCAAGGGCAGGAGCTGGCTGAGATGGGGGAGCTGGTGGCGGCAGGCTGCGTCGGCCTCTCCGATGACGGCAAGCCGGTGATGAATGCCGATCTGATGCGGCGAGCGATGGAGTACGCCACCATGTTCGACGTGCCCTTCCTCCCCCATTGTGAGGACCTCCACCTCTCCGCAGGGGGGGTCATGCACGAGGGGCGCGTCAGCACCGAACTGGGGCTCAAGGGGATCCCGTCTATCGCCGAGGCGGCCATGGTGGGTAGGGACATCCTGCTCAGCGAGTACACCGGGGCGCGCCTCCACATCTGTCACGTGAGCACGGCAGAGTCGATCCGTCTCATCCGCGAGGCCAAGGGACGGGGGATGCGGGTCAGCGGCGAGGCGACACCACACCACCTGATCCTCACCGACGAGGCCGTCCGCGGCTTTCACACCAACACCAAGATGAATCCTCCGCTCCGCTCGGTCGAGGACGTCGCGGCGCTTCGCGAGGCGCTCATCGACGGCACCATCGAGGTGATCGCCACCGACCACGCCCCCCACGCCCGCGCCGAGAAAGAGATCGAATTCGATGATGCCCCCTTCGGCATCGTCGGGCTCGAGACCGCCCTCGGCCTGATCCTCACCGAGTTTTACCATACCGGTCTCCTCACGCTCCCCATGATCGTGGAGCGCATGGCGGCCGCGCCAGCCCGGATCCTCAAGCTCAAGCATAAAGGGACGCTCGCTCCCGGCGCGGATGCGGATATTACCATCGTCGATCCTGACCACGCATGGGTCGCCGAAGAGCAGGCCCTCCAATCGAAGAGCAAGAACACGCCCTTCATCGGCTGGAAGCTCAAAGGAAGAGCTGCGATGACGATCGTGGCCGGGCGGGTGGTGTGGGAGGCGACATGAAGCCCGCGATCCTCGCCCTGGCGGATGGCACCGTCTTTGAGGGCACCTCCTTCGGCGCGGAGGGGGAGTGTGTCGGCGAGGTAGTCTTCAACACGGCCATGACCGGCTATCAGGAGGTCCTGACGGACCCGTCGTATAAGGGGCAGATCGTCTGCATGACCTACCCTCTCATCGGCAATTACGGGATCAACCCCGAGGACATCGAGTCCCGACGCCCGTTTGTGGAAGGCTTTATCGTCAAGGAAGGATCCCCGTACCCCAGCAACTGGCGCAAGGCCCAGACACTCGACGCCTACCTCAAGGAGCGGAGGATTGTGGGGATTCAGGGGATCGACACGCGCGCCCTGACCAAGCACATCCGGGATCAGGGCGCCATGGAGGGCGTGATCTCCGCGATCGACCTTGCTCCCGCAAGCCTCATCGAGAAGGCCCGATCTTCTCCAGGTCTCATCGGGCGCGATCTGGTCAAGGAGGTAAGCTGCACTGAGCCGTTCCGATGGTGGGAGGGGGAGTGGCGCTGGCCCCACGGCTATCTCGATGACCGCAAACCGACGACCGACGACCGGGAACCGCCGAAGGTCCAACTAGATCTCTTCGGTCAACGGTCAACGGTCATCGGTTATCGATTCAGGGTGGTGGCCATCGACTGCGGGATCAAGTACAACATCCTCCGACAGCTGGTGAGCGCTGGTTGCGATGTCTTCATCGTCCCGGCCTTCGCCACCGCTGACGAGATCCTGGCCTATAATCCAGACGGCATCCTTCTCAGCAACGGTCCCGGCGACCCGGAGGGAGTGACGTACCTGATTGAGACCACACGGCGGCTCATCGGAAGAAGACCGATCTTCGGGATCTGCCTCGGGCATCAGATTCTGGGCCTCGCCCTGGGCGGTCGGACGTACAAGCTCAAATTCGGCCATCATGGGGCGAACCATCCGGTTAAGGAGCTTCACACCGGGAAGGTCGAGATCACCACCCAGAACCACGGCTTTGCCGTCGACATCGACTCGATCCCGGGTGGGGAGGTGGAACTGACGCACGTGAACCTGAACGACGGGACCGTCGAAGGGATGCGGCACACGCGACTCCCCATCTTCTCGGTCCAGTACCACCCCGAGGCCTCTCCGGGCCCCCATGACTCGCGGTACCTCTTTGACCGTTTTGTCGCCTTGATGGAGCGAGGGCGCGCGCCGCGGCACCCGGTGGAGCTTCCCGGGATCGAGCGGTCGCGGGTCCGTCAACGAGGCGAGATCACCACTTAGGCAGGCACACTCCTTCACGAGACGTAGCGATGCCGAAGCGCACCGACATCAAGAAGATCCTGATTATCGGGTCTGGGCCGATCATCATCGGGCAGGCGTGCGAGTTCGACTACTCCGGAACGCAGGCCTGCAAGGTCCTGCGGCAGGAGGGGTTCGAGATCGTCCTGGTCAACTCGAATCCCGCCACCATCATGACGGACCCGGAGATGGCCCACCGGACCTATGTGGAACCGCTGACCCCCGAAATCCTGGAGCGGGTCATCGAGCGGGAGCGCCCGGATGCCCTCCTCCCGACCCTCGGGGGGCAGACCGGACTCAATCTCGCCCTGGCGTTAGGCGAAAGCGGCATCCTGGCCAAGTACCAGGTGGAGCTGATCGGGGCACCCCTCGAGACGATCAAGAAGGCCGAGGATCGGGATCTGTTCAAACAGGCCATGGCCCGGATCGGGCTCGAGGTGCCGCAGAGCGGATACGCCCGGTCGATCGAGGAGGCCGAGGCGATCATTGAGCGGGTTGGCTTTCCCGCTATCATCCGTCCCTCCTTCACCCTGGGCGGGACCGGCGGCAGCATCGCCTACAACCGGGAGGAGTTCCAGGAGCACGTCCAGTGGGGCCTCAGCACGAGCCCGGTCCATCAGGTCCTGATCGAGGCGTCCGTCATCGGGTGGAAAGAGTTCGAGCTGGAGGTCATGCGGGACCGGAAGGACAACGTGGTCATCGTCTGCTCCATCGAGAACTTCGATCCGATGGGGATCCACACCGGAGACTCCATCACGGTCGCCCCCGCGCAGACCCTCACCGATAAGGAATACCAGATCATGCGGGACGCGGCCATCGCCATCATCCGGGAGATCGGCGTGGAGACCGGTGGGTCGAACATCCAGTTCGCCGTCGGACCCACCGATGGCCGACTGGTCGTGATCGAGATGAACCCCAGGGTTTCCCGGTCCTCAGCCCTGGCCAGCAAGGCGACCGGCTTCCCCATCGCCAAGATCGCCGCCCTCCTGTCGGTGGGCTATACCCTCGACGAGATCAAGAACGACATCACCCAATCCACGCCTGCCTCCTTCGAGCCGACGCTGGACTACTGCGTGGTGAAGCTCCCCCGCTTTGCGTTTGAGAAATTCCCTGGGGCGGATGAAACGTTAACCACCCAGATGAAGTCGGTAGGCGAGGTGATGGCCATCGGTCGCACCTTCAAGGAGGCGCTCCAGAAGGCCATCCGCTCGTTGGAGATCGACATCTACGGCCTGGAGAGCCGGTTCGCGCCCCGCGGCTCACGGCTCACCGACATGAGCAGCGAGGCCTGGCGGGAGACCGTCCGGGACCGGCTCCGTGTCCCCAATTGGGAGCGACTCTTCTACATCGCCGATGCCTTCCGTCTCAAGATGGACGTACGAGAGGTTCATGAACTGACCCGGATCGACCCGTGGTTCTTGGAGAACATCCGTGAGATCGTCGAGATGGAAGGAGAAATAGTACAGACCGGGTCCAAGACCCTCCTGCGCCTGCTAAGCCCCGAGAGGTTGCGCGCCGCCAAGGCGATGGGGTTCGCCGACCGGAGGCTGGCCCAACTGACCGGCTCCGATGAACTCACCATCCGCGACGCGCGACGCAAGCTGGGCATCCAGGCCACCTTCAAGATGGTGGACACCTGCGCCGCCGAATTCCAGGCCTTCACCCCCTACCTCTACTCCACGTATGAGCGAGAGTGCGAGGCCAACCCGACGACCCGGAAAAAGGTCGTCATCCTGGGCTCGGGCCCCAACCGAATCGGCCAGGGCATCGAATTCGACTACTGCTGCGTCCACGCCGCGTTTGCTCTCAAGGAGCTCGGGTACGAAGCCATCATGGTGAACTGTAACCCCGAGACGGTCTCGACCGATTACGACACCTCCGACCGGCTCTACTTCGAGCCGCTCACGCTTGAGGATGTCCTGAACATCCTGGACCGCGAGCAACCGGACGGTGTCATCGTGCAGTTCGGCGGCCAGACCCCGCTCAAGCTCGCCGTCCCGTTGCAGCGGCTCGGCGTGCGCCTCTGGGGCACCTCCTCGGAGGCCATTGACCGCGCGGAAGACCGGGAGCGGTTTCGGCAACTCCTCAACCAGCTCGGGCTCAACCAGGCCCCGAGCGGCACAGCCATCTCCGTGACTGAGGCGACCCGGATCGCCAGGCAGATCGGCTATCCCGTGCTGGTCCGCCCCTCCTACGTCCTCGGGGGACGGGCCATGGAGATCGTCTACGATGAAGCGAGCCTCGTGGGATACATGGAGCGGGCCGTTCAGGCCTCTCCCGAACATCCGGTCCTGATCGACAAGTTCCTGGAAGATGCCATCGAGATGGACGTGGATGCGATCGCGGATGGGCGTCGGGTCGTGATCGGCGGCATCATGGAGCACATCGAAGAGGCGGGGATCCATTCGGGAGACTCCGCCTGCTCCCTGCCGCCGCGGTCGGTGCCTGCCAAGACCCTCGACGAGATCCGGGAACAGACGATCGCGTTAGCCCTGGAGCTTCAGGTGGTGGGCCTTATCAACATCCAGTTCGCCATCAAGAACTCCACCGTCTATGTCCTGGAGGTGAACCCCCGAGCCTCCCGGACGGTCCCGTTCGTCAGCAAGGCAACGGGGGTCCCCCTGGCCAAGTTGGCCACAAAGGTCATGGTGGGTATGACGTTAGAAGAGCTCGGATTCACCCGGGAGCCGCGCCTGAGCCACGTGGCCGTAAAGGAGGCGGTGCTCCCTTTCGTGAAATTCAGCGGGGTCGATGTCATTCTCGGCCCAGAGATGAAGTCCACGGGCGAGGTGATGGGGATCGATCGAGACTTCGGCCGCGCCTTCGCCAAGTCCCAGATCGCGGCGAGCGGGACGTTGCCGCTTCAGGGGAAGGTTTTCCTGAGCGTGCGGGATCCGGACAAACCCAACCTTCCCCGGCTCGGTCAGGCGTTTGCCGACCTCGGCTTTCACATCCTGGCCACGGAGGGTACGGCGCGTTGCCTCGAGGAGGCGGGCGTCGCCGCAGAGCGTGTGTACAAGGTGACCGATGGAGTCCGCCCCCACATCGTCGACCGGATGAAGAGCGGGGAGATCGTCCTGGTGGTCAACACCCCCGAGGGTCGCACCTCGCGGCTCGATTCCTACTCCATCCGGCGGACCGCCATCAACCAAGGGATCCCTTGCTTTACGACCATGGCAGCGGCGTATGCGGCGGTTCAGGGGATCCGAGCGCTCAGGGCGGAAGGTCTCCAGGTGAAGACGTTGCAGGAGTACGACGGCAAAGGAGTCGAGGGGGGCCATGCACGCTGAGGTGGATTCGCTCCGCAGGCTCCACGCAGACTACTATCTCCAGCGCTTTACCTCACCCCGCCTGGTCTTTGAGCCGGGACAGTTCATCATGGTGAAGCCCTCGGGATGCCTCGACCCCTTCCTGCCGAGGGCCTACAGTATCCTGCGAGTCCAACGCCCCGGAAGGCAAGCCACGGGGGGGAAGACCGTGGTCGAGATCCTGTATAAGGTGATCGGGAAGGGAACAACCGCCCTCTCTCAGCTCAAGCGGGGAGATCGCGTCGACTTTTTGGGCCCCTTGGGGAACGGTTACAGGATCCCTCACAGCCTCACCACGGCCCTCCTGGTGGCGGGAGGCATCGGGGTCCCTCCGGTCGTAGCACTTGCCGAGCGCCTCGCGCGTTCGCAGTTCACGATTCACGGTTCACGGAGGGGAAAAACCGGTCATCGGTCGTCGGTCATCGGTCGTCTGAAAATGGTCGCGTTCGTCGGCGGGAAGACCCGCCATGACGTCCTCTGTGTTGCCGACCTTCGCAAGGCGGGGGCGACGGTCCACGTCGCCACAGAGGACGGCAGCGTCGGCCATCGGGGCCTCGTGACCGATTTGCTGGAATCCTTCCTGCGGTCGTCGGACAACGGTGCACGGACTTCGGCGAGCGGTTCGGCCGAGCTCACCGTCGAGGCCTCAGTCGAGCCGTCATCGGTCTTTGCCTGCGGCCCTCACCCGATGCTCCACGCCGTGGCGCGGATCGCCAAGCGATTTGAGATTCCTTGTCAAGTCTCGGTGGAGGCCGAGATGGGCTGCGGGTTTGGGGCATGCATGGGCTGCGTCATCCCAACGAAGCAGTCAGCCGTCAGCAGTCAGCCGTCAGCAGAGGACCGGATCGCTGACAGCGGACAGCCGACAGCATATAAGCTGTGCTGTAAGGATGGCCCAGTATTCGACGCGCAGGAGATTGCCTGGTGACCCCGAAAAAGAAAAAGGGTTCAGGGAAAGACCAGGGCCGTCGTCGGACTTCGGCGAGCTCAGCCGAGCCGTCATCGGTCGTTGGTCATCGGACTTCGGCGAGCTCAGTCGAGCCGTCGTCGAGCAAGCGGCCGAAACTGGGGGTGACAATCGCCGGGATTGCCATGAAAAACCCGGTGATGACCGCCTCGGGGACCTTCGGATACGGGACCGAGTTTACCCGCTTCTTCGACCTCAACGCGTTAGGGGCCATCATCGTCAAGACGGTGACAATGCATTCCCGACAGGGGAATCCTCCCCCACGAATCGTCGAGACCCCAGGAGGGATGCTCAATTCCATCGGCCTCCAGAATGTCGGGATCGACGCCTTCCTTCGTCACAAACTCCCGTTCTTTCGGTCACTCACCACTCCGCTCTTGGTTAACATTGCTGGAAAATCGCTCGAAGAGTTTGCCACCCTTTCCAAGCGACTCACCGATGTCGAGGGGGTCGCCGGCATCGAACTCAACATCTCCTGTCCTAACGTGGCCGGCGGCCTGGACTTCGGCACCGACCCGGCCCTCACGTACGAGGTGGTCCGCGCCGTCCGGCAAGCGACCTCGCTCCCGGTGATCCCCAAGCTCTCTCCCAATGTGGCCGACATCACCGTGATCGCCCGGGCGGCTGCCGATGCGGGGGCGGATGCGCTCTCGTTGATCAACACCATCGTCGGCATGGCGATCGACGTGCGCACCCGCCGACCGAAGTTGCCGGGGGCCACCGGCGGGCTATCCGGCCCGGCCATTCGTCCCATCGCGGTTCGCATGGTCTGGGAGGTCGCGCGCACGGTGAAGCTCCCGCTCATCGGGATCGGCGGGATCATGACCGGTGACGATGCGATCGAGTTCTTCCTCGCCGGGGCTAGCGCGGTCCAGGTCGGGACCGCCAGTTTTCTCGATCCATTGGCGTCGGTGAAGGTTCTGGCCGGGGTCGAGGCGTATCTCACCCGGCATGGCTTCGATGCCGTGACCCCTCTCATCGGCACCGCCCTCCCTCCCCACAGAGAGACCGAATAGTCTCCCGCAGTCCGATGTCCGAGGTCCGAGGTCGCTAAGGGCGAGGAGGGGGTTCCTTCCGAGGCCGGTGGCGCCAAGCTCAATTGGCGGGTCCTGTCGGCGGCGTGCCCGTCCGTCCTCGGAGAACTCACGCACCATCTCATTAAGGAGAACGGATGGCGGTGGCGAATTTCTCCTGCGGGCGGATGGGCACTGGCCGCCGCCACCCGCGCGCAGGCGGGGGGTGGCCCGCATGGGCAAACGACGCCGCCTCTGCGTGCGTAACGTGGCCTCTGCTCATGAAGTCCGTGGAGAATTGTGGCGCCGCCGAGGAAGGTCCCTCCGAGCCCCTCGTCGTCGGTCCTAGGTGCCGAAGCGCCGCTTCCGTTGCTGATAATTGCGGATCGCCCGGAGAAGATCGATCTTGCGAAAGGCGGGCCAGTAGGTGTCGCAGAAATAGAACTCACTATAGGCGCTCTGCCAGAGGAGGAAGCCGGAGAGGCGGAATTCGCCACTCGTCCGGATGATGAGATCCGGATCGGGAAGATCATACATATAGAGATACTTGCCGATCTCTTCGGGCGTGATCTCTTCTGCGGCCTGCTCGAGGGGGCTCCCCCGTCGGGCCCGATCTCTCAGGAGCTGCTTCACCGCATCGGCGATCTCTTGCCTTCCCCCGTACCCCACGGCGATATTCAGGCAGAAGTTGTTGTAGGCATGGGTGGTCTCCTGGGCCTGTGCGATCGCCTCTTGAAGAGATGGGGGCAGAAGCTCCAGCTGCCCGACCGCCCGGACCCGGACCCCTTTCCGGTGGATCTTGGGGTCCACCGCCACCTTGCGCATCTTTGACTCAATGAGACTGAGAAGGCCGGAGAGCTCCGCGTGGGGGCGGGACAGGTTTTCGGTGGAAAGGACATAGATGGTGATGATCCGGATCTGGAGCTGTTCCAGCCAATCTAACACCTGCTCCAGCTTATCCGCCCCCAGCCGATGCCCTTCGAGCGGATCGGCCAAGCCGAGCTCCCGGGCGTAGCGTCGGTTGCCGTCCAGGATGAGACCGATGTGCCTGGGCAACACGCCGCGCTGAACTTCCCGAAGGAGTCGGCGCTCGTAGAACCGGTACAGCAGAGTAATCGGATCAAACATCATCGAGCAGTCACCCTCGGTGTCCTGCCGGCATCGCCTCGGGAACACTCCGGGCCGCCGCGGATCCTCGCTGGACCAGCACGACCCCCGTCACCACCAGGGTCCCCCCAAAGAGCTGGGGCCAGTCGAGCGCCTCTCCGAGAAGCGCAAACCCGGCGCCCGCAGCCACCACCGGCTCCATCGTGCTGACGATGCTGACCTGGGTGGCAGGCAGGTACGTGAGGCCAAAGGTATACAGCGCAAACGGAAGCACCGTTCCGGCGGCACCGATCAGGAAGAAGATCGCCCACAGACGAAGGGGATACCCCTCCGCGAGGAGACGCCACGGCGGTGTCAGCATCCACCAGAAGAGGGTGGAGAAGGCGTACGCGTATGCCAGCAACGTCCAGGCAGGGATCCGCGCCACGGCCCGCTTGGTGAGCAGCGTGTACCCCGCAAAGGCGCACGCCGAGACGAGCCCGCTGATCAGGCCCGGAAGATTGAGTCGGAGGAGCGTAGGATCGTGCCCTCTCACCATGAAGAAGCAGCCGCCCACGGCCAAGCCCAAGGCGAGGACTGTCATCCATGTCAGGCGCTCTCTCAAGAAGAGGACGGAGGCCAGGGCGACCAGGATCGGCGCCATGTATTGGAGGAGAATGGCGGTGGCCACGCTGGTGAGGCTGATGGTGTAGTAGTACGTGACGTTGGCCATGGCCAGGCCGGCCACTCCTACGAGGGCGACCAAGGGCACGTCTTGGAGCGGCAGCCGCAACTGCTGCTGATCCCACACGAGGAGCCCCGCGACGAGAACAAGGACGGCGAAGCTCGAGCGAATAGCGGTCAGCGGGAGAGGACCGATCTCCCCGGCGGTGAAGAGATACCGGGCCACCGTCCCCATAAGCCCCCAGGCCGTCGCAGCCCCGAGGACCATCAGGGTACCCTTTACGTGGCCTTTCCATGCAGTCATCGGCCTTCGAGGAGTCGTTCGAGAACCGCCGCCAGGGTCTCCAGCGCCATGCCCCCCTGGGCCACGGCCGCCACGGTGCCATCGCGGGCAAGGAGGAAGGTGGTCGGCGTCCCCTGAATGTCATAGAGCCTGGCAATCCGGTCGCCCTGATCGTGTCCGACGGCATAGGGGACGCGACGCTCCTGGACAAATCGTCGAGACTCCTCCTCCGTATCCCAGATACTCACCCCGAGGAACCTCACCCCCCGGTCCTTGAACATCTCGTAGGCCTTGATCAGCACGGGAGACTCCCGCTGGCAGTGCGGTCACCAGGAGGCCCAGAAGTTCAAGAGGACAACCTTCCCTCGAAGATCTGCCAGTCGAACTTTCTCTCCCGAAAGCAGAGTCAGGGTGAAATCAGGGGCCGGCTTTTCCACGGCCACCTGAGGGGAACGCGCATCCGCTCTCCCGACGGGAACTGCCCCCCAGACGAGGCCAGCCACGACCAGCGTGCAGAACATCTGTCTCATGTATATGCGGCCCTTGAGCTGCGGCACAGGCGCCTCCGCGTGCAACCAGGATTCCAGGTGTGGGAAACTACCACAGAATTCTGGACTCTACAACAAAAATGGGTCACGGGTTTCGGCTTGACACACCCGTCCCTTCCCGCTATAGTGAAACGCCGTATCGGGGAAGGCCCCCAGGGAGTTCGGGGGGCTCCCGCACGTGGTCGCCATGCCTAAGAAGCCTACGAGCAGACAATATCCTCATTCCCAGGCATCGGGGTGAGGCACCCCTCCTGCGGGTTTGTTCGAGGTCCCTGCCCTCCGGTTCGACCCCTTTACAGGAGAGGAGCTGAATGAAAAAAACGCACCTTTTTGCCCCAGGGCCGACCCCCATCCCCCCCGAGGCCCTGCTGACCATGGCCCATCCCATCCTCCACCACCGGACCCCGGAGTATGAGGCACTCCTCGCCGAGGTGCGGGAAGGCCTCAAGGTATTGTTCCAGACGACCGAAGAGGTCCTCCTCTTCGCCGCCTCGGGGACCGGAGGGATGGAAGCGGCGGTGGTCAACACCCTTTCTCCGGGCGAGAAGGCGCTGGTGATCCGAGGCGGAAAGTTTGGAGAGCGATGGGGAGAGATCTGTCAGGCCTACGGCGTGAACTTCACGCCGATCGACGTCCCCTACGGGAAGGCGGTGGATCCCGGGCTCGTGGCCGCCGCCCTGGCGAAGGATCCCCAGATCGCCGTCGTCCTCAGCACCTATAGCGAAACCTCGACGGGGGTCCTCCACGATATCAAGGCCATTGCTGAGGCCGTCCGAAAGACCCCCACCCTCTTGGTGGTGGATGCGATCACCAGCCTGGGGGTAATGGACGTTCCCATGGATGATTGGGGATTGGATGTGGTGGTCGCCGGCTCGCAGAAGGCCCTCATGCTGCCGCCTGGCCTGGCCATGGTCGGGGTCAGCCGGAAGGCGTGGACGGCGGTAGAGCGATCTCGCCTGCCGAAGTATTACTTTGACTTCGCGGCGGAACAGAAGCATCTGCTCAAGAACCAGTCTCGCTTCACCCCGGCCATCTCGCTGGTCGTCGGACTGCGGGAGACCCTCAGGATGATCCGGAGCGAGGGGCTCCCCAATATCTTTCGCCGCCACGAGAGACTCGCGGCTGCTATGCGGGCGGGGATCACTGCCCTCGGTTTGGAGCTCTTTGCCGAGCGACCGAGCCCGGCGGTGACGGCCGTCCTTGTCCCGAGAGGGCTCGATGGCGGTACCATCGTCAAGACGCTCCGGACAAGGCATCGGGTGATCATCGCGGGTGGTCAGGGATCGCTGAAGGGGAAGATCTTTCGCCTGGCCACCATGGGGTACGCGGACTCGACGGATGTGGTCGTTGCACTCTCGGCGCTGGAACTGACGCTCGCGGAGGTGGGGTACCCGGTGAAACTCGGTGATGGCATCCGGGCTGCCCAGGAAGTCCTCCAAAAACAGTAGGAGACCAGGGGGCTGAAGGATGGAGAGACCGATGCAAGTCCTGATCACCGATGACCTTTCCCCCAGAGGTCTGGAGGTCCTTCGCCAGAATCCCAACATCCACCTCACGCTCCAACCCAGGATCGCAGCCGAAGAGCTGCTCAAGGTGATCGATGAGTACGACGCCCTGATCGTTCGCAGCGCCACGAAGGTGACCGCCGAGGTAATCCAGGCCGGGAAGCGGCTCAAGGTGATCGGTCGCGCCGGCGTGGGGGTGGATAACGTCGATGTGGAGGCGGCCACCGCCCAGGGCGTAGTGGTCATGAACACTCCGACGGGGAACACCATCACGACCGCCGAGCACACGATCTCGCTCCTCTTGGCCCTCGCAAAGCATGTGCCCCAGGCGGCGGCCTCACTCCAGGCGAGGCGGTGGGAAAAAGGGAAGTTCCTCAACGTCGAGCTGTATAACAAGACGCTGGGGATCATCGGACTGGGGCGGATCGGCTCAGAGGTCGCGAAGCGGGCGAAGGGCTTTGCCATGCGCGTCATCGCCTACGATCCCTTCATCGCGACCGAGGTCGCGAGCCGGATCGGCGTCGAACTCGTCGATCTCGATGAGGTCTACCGCCAGGCAGACTTCGTTACCATTCACGTCCCGCTTGGCCCCGACACGCACCACATGATCAGCCGCGAGACCATCGGCCTGATGAAGCGGGGGGTGCGGATCATCAACTGCGCACGGGGGGGCGTGGTGGACGAGGAGGCCCTCTACGAGGCATTGGTGAGCGGACACGTGGCCGGTGCCGCGTGTGACGTCTTCGAAAAAGAACCGGCGACCGCCAGCCCTCTCTTTTCCCTGGAGAGCTTCATCGGCACCCCGCATCTCGGAGCTGCCACCGCCGAGGCCCAGGACAACGTGGCCGTCGCTATCTCTCAGCAGGTGGCGGATTTCTTGACCACGGGGGTGATCCGGAACTCGGTGAACACCCCTTCGATCGAGCCGGAAATTCTGGCCAAGATCAGGCCCTATCTCACCCTCGCGGAAAAGCTCGGACGGCTCAACTCGCAGCTGGCCGAGGGGCGGTTCCGGGAGATACGCATCGAGTACACCGGAGAGGTCGCGAGCTTCGACACCTCGCCCCTGACGGCGTCGGTGGTCAAGGGGGTACTCGATCCGATCATTTCAAGCACCATCAACATCGTCAATGCCCTGCCCTTCGCCCGTCAGCGGGGAATCCGCGTGGTGGAGTCGAAGAGCACCGAGGAAGAAGACTACGCGAGCCTCATCTCTGTCATTATCCAGACCGACCGAGGGCAGCACCTCGCGGCCGGGACCCTTTTCAGCCGACGAGAGCCTCGGGTGGTGCGGATCGATGAATTCTCCCTCGAGGCCGTGCCGGAAGGGTATCTCCTCATCTTCTCCAACCTGGATGTCCCGGGGGTGATCGGCAAGATCGGTACTCTCCTCGGGCAGAGTCAGGTCAACATCGCCGGCATGGTGCTCGGCCGAGAGAAGCCGGGCGGTCAGGCGGTTTCGGTCGTGAACGTCGATAGCCCGATCCCCACGCCGGTCCTCGACCAGATCCGGCGGATGCCCAACATCGTCTATGCCAAGGTGGTGAAGGTCTGACGTGATCCCGACGACCATTCCGAAAGGGGTTCGGGTCCTCCCCCCGCCCGAGGCGGCCCGCCTTCGTTGGATCCAGAAGAAACTCCTCACGGTCTTCCGGCGTTGGGGTTTTCGGGAAGTGCTGACCCCGACCTTTGAATATTTGGAGGTCTTCGCCCACGAAGCGGGAGACGGAGTCTACGGGCAGACCTTTAAGTTCGTCGATCGACAGACCGGACTTCTCCTGGCGCTGCGGTCCGATCTCACCCCCCAGGTCGCGCGCATGGTGGCCTCCACCATGCGGGATCATCCCCTGCCCCTCCGCCTCGCCTACTCCGCCTCGGTCTTCCGGCACGAGGAGCCCCAGGCGGGACGGCAGCGGGAGTTCTTCCAGGCCGGCGTGGAACTCATCGGTTCGGATCGGCCCGAGGCGGATGCCGAGATGATCGCCATGGCGGTCGAGGGATGTCAGGAGGCGGGCCTTCGGCACTTCCAGATCGACGTCGGGCAGGTGGAATACCTCCGAGGGATGCTCAACGCCCTCAACCCCTCCCCCGACCTTCGCCGCAGGATCCTCTCGGCGCTGAGGCGGAAGGACGCCGTGGAGCTTGAGCTGACGCTGAAGCCCCTGCCGGCCGAGGCTCGATTGAAAGAGGGGATTCAGCACTTGACCACGCTGTACGGTGGGGAGGCGATCCTTGAAAGGGCAAAGGGATGGGCGGTCACAGAGCAATCGCGATTCGCGCTCGAAAACCTGACGCAGGTCTACGCCGTGCTCAGGACCTACGGCCTGGCCGACCACATCATCATCGACCTCGGAGAGACCTACGCCTTTGACTATCACACCGGTGTGGTCTTTCAGGTCTTCACCGAGTCGCTGGGCTATCCCATCGCAAGCGGCGGCCGCTACGACAACCTGATCGGCCAGTTCGGCTATCCGTGTCCCGCGACCGGCTTCGCCTTCGAGCTGGAGAAGGTCCTGGCTGCCTTAGAGGCGGAGGGTATCCTCCCACGCGACCAGGGGCCGGACTTCCTCATCATCGATTTCAATCCGGACAAGCATCAGGCTCTGCACATCGCCCGGACGCTCAGGAACAAGGGCTACGCCGTCGCCAGGGACATCATCCGGCGTGATCTGGAGGGGTCACTCCACTATGCCCGGGTGAGCGCCATCCCCCGCGTGATCGTCCTGGGGCTCCAGGGAATGCCCGGAGACCGACTGACGTTGCGAGATCTCGCCACCGGGACGGCGACGACCTTCTCCGTCGCTGAGTTCTGCCAGCAGGTCACGGATGGGACGGTGCAATGGCCAACGTGATCGTGGTCGGGACCCAGTGGGGCGACGAGGGCAAGGGGAAGATCGTTGACACCATCAGCGAGTCATTCGACGCCGTGGCCCGGTACCAGGGCGGGAACAACGCGGGGCACACGGTGGTGGTGGGCACCGAGAAGGTCGTCCTGCATCTCGTCCCCTCGGGCATCCTTCGGAAAGGGAAGATCTGCATCCTCGGCAACGGGGTGGTGGTCGATCTTCCCGGCCTCACCCACGAGCTCCACCAGCTTCGACGGCTGGCCGTGAAAGCGGAGGGACACCTGTACATCGGGAAGAACGCGCACCTGGTCCTTCCCTATCACAAAATCCTGGATCAAGAGCGCGAGAAACATGCCGCTCGCCCCCTCGGCACCACCGGACGCGGCATCGGCCCGGCGTACGCCGATAAGGCGGCCAGAGTGGGGACCCGGATCGGGGACCTTTTCGATCCGGCCCTCTTCCACGAGCGATTGCGCGTCAATCTTGCCGAGAAGCAGGGTCACGCTCCGGCGACAAGCGCGCTGCACTCTCTCGACGCAGAGCGCATCTTTGATGAACAGATGTCCCATTTCCGTGAGGTCCAGGGCTTCCTGGTCGACGCCTCGGCGACGCTCAACAGGATGATCGACGAAGGCAGGAAGATCTTGTTCGAGGGGGCGCAGGGGACCCTGTTGGATGTGGACCTGGGGACGTACCCGTATGTCACCTCGAGCAGCGCGACAGCCGGAGGGGCCTGCATCGGAACCGGGGTTGGACCGACCCGGATCGACGGCGTCTTGGGCGTTATGAAGGCCTACACCACCAGGGTGGGCGAAGGTCCTTTCCCCACGGAGCTCAAGGACAGTACCGGTGAGGAACTGCGCAATCGCGGCCGAGAGTACGGGGCCACGACAGGACGGCCCAGGCGGTGCGGGTGGCTCGACGCGGTCTCCCTCCGGTATGCGGTCCGGGTGAACGGCCTCAGCACCTTGGCCCTGACCAAGCTGGATGTCCTGGACACTTTCCCCGTACTCCAGATATGCCAGGCCTACCGCTACCGGGGTCAGATCCTCGAGGAATTCCCCAACGAGGTCGACATCCTCAAGGAATGTGAGCCGGTCTACGAGGAGATCGAAGGGTGGCAGGAGAACACGATGGGGTGCACGTCCGTCGCGGAACTGCCCAAGAAATGCCACGCCTTCCTGGATCGCCTCGAGGCCGTCCTCGGGATCGATATCTCGATCATCTCCACGGGCCCTGAGCGGGGCCGGACCATCCTGCTCCCCACCCCCACCCTAAAGCAATGGGGCCTCGTGTAGTTCACGGTCACAGTATAAAGGAGAGCAGCACCTTTGGCCCCCTCGCTCCGAGGCTCTCGCAGCGACCCTCTTCGGCGGCTTACGGCCTGGGTCCCTCCGTGTTCACGATCCCTGCAAACAGGACGGCCACGGATCGCGCCTCGGTTTCCCAGGCCGTCGCCTGCCGAGGGGCCCCGCCGCTTCCGCCAATGTCGCTCGAGGCCTGCAGGTGCTGCCTCAGAAAGCAAGAGCAGCTGCCTTCGGGAGGGCGAGGAGAGGCCAACGGGTGGCGGAGGCCGGGCGCCCATCCGCCCGGAGGAGAATTTCGCCACCGCTCCTTATTCCTTGATGGAATAGTGCGTGAAGTCTCCGAGGACGGATGGGGTGGCCGACGACAGGACCCGTTGGCCAGGGCGCAGGTGGGGCTGAAGAGGATGCGAGTCACAGCCTGTGAATCTCAAAACCCCCCATGAACACCATGAAATAACCGGTTTGGAAGGTACGCCCCCGGGCCCGGGCCCCTCTTGTGACCTTGAATATTGCGAACGGCCCTGATGTTGCACAGAGGCCGACCGGCTGCACACCTCTCCAGTCAGACCCAAAGAGGTCCGCGTAGTGCTTGTCATCGCACGGTGGCACCGCTTCGGCCTGGCTCCAGTCCCCACCCTGCCGCAACGAGACGAGAAACTTTCCCCCCGTCTTAGTCACCTTGACTTCAGGAGGACCATTTGCTTGAATGGCATACTCACCGACCAGCGCGTCGGGTGACGCTGAACCACAGCCGGCAACCACAATTGCGATGCAAGCAAGAAGTCCGCCCCGATATCTCATGGTGCACCTCCCGCAACAAGAAATTGAACCGGATATTCCTTCCGTCGGGGCCGCGACGTGAGAGGAGGTTAACAGAGAGAATTGTAGGATTGCAAGACCCGACCCCGATTCCTGACCCCAGGGGAGTTTCGGGAACCACTTGGGCGCGGTTTCGAGCATCTCGGGCCGGGTGGGGATTGACTGCGGTCGGATAAAGGTGCAGAATCAGGGCGTGACCCGTTAGCTCAGCTGGCAGAGCACCTGCCTTTTAAGCAGGGGGCCGCGGGTTCGAATCCCGCACGGGTCACCACTTCTCGTCAGGCCCTTTCGACGTCCATCCGTCTCTCCTTCGCGAGACTCGCCATACTCCGGCCGACGGTTTCCTTCCAGGACCCCACCAGGAAGAATCGACCGCACACCCCGCTGCCCTGATGTCAGGCAGCTTCGCCCATGATAATGATCACGTTCAATAATATTTCTCTGGAGACTTGAATTTGTCGTGAGAGGGCTCTTGACGTCTTCTTGGGTTCTTCTCGATACTAGGTAATAGTCTCCGCCGCCCTATGGGCGGTCACGCTCCTAACCGATCAGGGAGGGGGGGCTCCCGGCTGTTTTGGGGGAACCAGTTCTGATCTGAGGGGAGCATCTCAGATCCCAGCACGAGGCATTGAGGGGGATGAATCATGCCGACGAAGAAATTCGTATACTTTTTCGGTAGGGGCCGAGCCGAAGGGTCGGCCAAGATGAAGGATCTCTTGGGAGGGAAGGGATCGAACCTGGCCGAGATGACCAATCTGAAGATCCCAGTCCCTCCGGGCTTTACCATCACGACGGAGGCCTGCGTCGAGTCGATGAAGCGCGCCGGAAAGTTCCCGCCAGGCATGTGGAAACAGGTGGAGAAGAACTTGCGCAATCTGGAAAAGGCCATGGGCCTCACCTTTGGCGATCGGAACGCTCCTCTCCTGGTTTCGGTGCGGTCCGGGGCGAGAGTCTCCATGCCCGGCATGATGGATACAGTACTCAACTTGGGCCTGAATGACGACGCCGTAGAGGGGCTCGCGGACCTCTCCGGGAATCCCCGCTTCGCTTATGACAGTTATCGCCGCTTCATCCAGATGTTCAGCAACGTGGTGCTCGGAATCCCCACCAAGAATTTCGAACAGATTTTGGAGCAACGGAAGCGAGAGGTGGGGGTCGAGTTGGATACCGATCTCGCTGCGCCCGATCTTCAAGAAATCGTGCGACGCTACAAGACCCTGGTCCGGGAGCGTATCGGGCGGGAGTTCCCCCAGGATCCTCGGCAGCAGCTCCGGATGGCCGTGGGGGCCGTTTTTGGGTCGTGGAATAACCCGCGGGCCATCAAGTATCGGGACATCCACCGGCTGCCCCATACCTGGGGGACGGCGGTCAACGTGCAGGTGATGGTCTTTGGCAACATGGGGGAGCGCTCTGGGACCGGCGTTGCCTTCACCCGGGATCCGAGCATGGGACAGAAGCGCCTTTATGGAGAGTTCCTCATGAACGCCCAAGGAGAGGACGTGGTCGCGGGGATCCGGACTCCGCAGCCGATTGAGACCCTCGCACACATCGCCCCGAAGGCGTATCGCGATTTTTCCGCTATCTGCCGGCGCCTGGAGAAGCACTACCGGGACATG
Organism: Candidatus Methylomirabilota bacterium; assembly: GCA_023249165.1. Lineage (GTDB taxonomy): Bacteria > Methylomirabilota > Methylomirabilia > Methylomirabilales > CSP1-5 > CSP1-5. The sequence goes on from JAHFDE010000015.1 coordinate 18,481, forward strand.
CAGGATATCGAGTTCACTATCCAGGAGGGGAAACTGTATCTCCTGCAGACCCGAACGGGAAAACGGACACCGATGGCTGCAGTCAAGATCGCCGTGGACATGCATCGGGAGGGCCTCATCGACAAGAAAATGGCAGTCCTCCGCGTGGATCCCCATCAGGTGGAGATCCTCCTCCATCCGATGCTCGACGCCAAGGCCAAGGTCGAGCGAGTGGCCCGCGGGCTTCCCGCCTCTCCGGGGGCAGCCGTCGGAAAAGTGGTCTTCACGGCGGACGAAGCGGAAGCCTGGGCCGCGCGAGGGGAAAGGGTGATTCTGGTTCGGGCCGAGACGTCTGCCGAAGACGTCGGCGGGATGCATGCCGCCCAGGGGATCTTGACGGCCAGAGGGGGGATGACCTCGCATGCCGCGGTGGTGGCGCGCGGCATGGGGAAGCCCTGCGTGGCAGGCTGCGGCGAAATCAACATCTCCGAGGCCGACAAGAGCTTCACGGTGAAGGGACGGAAGGTCAAAGAAGCGGATTGGATCACCATTGACGGCACGACCGGCGATGTGATGCTAGGCAAATCGCCCCTGGTCCAGCCCGAGCTGTCGGGCGACTTTGCCGTTCTGGTCAAGTGGGCTGACGCCTTCCAAGAAATCGGGGTCCGGACCAATGCCGACACCCCCACCGACGCCGCCGCCAGCATGGATTTCGGGGCCGAGGGGATCGGGTTGTGCCGGACCGAGCACATGTTCTTCCAGGACGACCGCATCATCGCCATGCGGGAGATGATCGTGGCCGAAGACGCAGCGGGTCGGCGGCAAGCCCTCGCCAAGCTGCTCCCAATGCAGCGCACCGACTTTAAGGCGATCTTTGAGAAGATGAAGGGGTTGCCGGTCATCATCCGCCTCTTTGATCCACCGCTGCATGAATTTCTGCCCAAGACGTCGCAGGAACTGCAGGTACTGGCCGCGCACATGGGCATTCCCGTGGAGCGCCTCGTGCGCAAGGTGGAACTGCTCCAGGAGTCCAATCCGATGCTTGGCCACCGGGGCTGCCGGCTCGCCATTACCTATCCCGAAATCACGGAGATGCAAGCCCGGGCCATCTTCGAGGCGGCCTGCCAGATGGTCCGAGAAAAGAAAAGGGTGTACCCCGAGGTGATGGTTCCGTTAGTAACTACCGTCGAAGAGTTCCGCCACCAGCGGGCCATTATCGACCGGGCGGCTGCCCAGGTCATGCGAGAACTGGGCGTCAAGGTCGCGTACAAGGTCGGGACAATGATCGAGACCCCTCGGGCCTGTCTGGTCGCGGACGAGATCGCCGCCGAGGCCGACTTTTTCTCCTTCGGGACCAATGACCTGACACAGACCACCTTTAGCTTTTCTCGGGACGACGCGGGGAAGTTCCTCCCACAATATGTTGAGGAAGGTATGCTGAGGGATGATCCCTTTATCAGCATCGATGAGCGAGGGGTCGGGCAGCTGATGGCTATTGCGGTCAAGAAGGGGCGCGGCGCCCGGAAGACCCTGGAGATCGGCATCTGTGGTGAGCACGGTGGCGACCCGCAGTCGGTCGCATTCTGCCACCGCATGGGCCTGGATTACGTGAGTTGTTCTCCGTACCGAGTCCCGGTGGCCAAGCTGGCAGCGGCGCACGCAGCCCTGAAGGAAAAAGTCCGGCTCGTGGAGGTAGGAGAGAAATAACACAACCGACAGCGGGGTGGCGGGCGTTCGATGCTGAGGATTTTCGTGGTTTCCGACGCCACGGGTCAGACGGGGGAGCGAATGGTCCGGTCCGGTCTCGTCCAGTTCCCGGAGGCGCCCGCGACCGTGGTCCGGCGAGGGAATGTGCGCACGCCAGAGCAGCTCCGCGCGATCGTTCAGGAGGCCGCCGGCCACGATTCCCTGATTCTTCACACCCTGGTGTCGGACGAACTGCGCCGCCTGATGCTGGCCGAATCCCGCGCGCAAGGGGTGGATGCGATGGACCTGATGGGCCCGATGCTGGATCGCCTCGCCAAGCACCTCAAGCTGAGGCCCCAAGAGAAGCCCGGGCTCTTCAAGCAGCTGGTCGAGGCAAGGTCGAGGGAAATCGAGGCGGTGGAGTTCGCCTTCCGCCACGACGACGGGCAGCACGCAGATGAACTCAGCCGCGCAGAAGTCGTCCTGGTCGGGGTCTCCAGAACGATGAAGACCCCGACGACGCTGTACCTCGCCTACCAGGGCTGGTTCGCCGCCAACGTGCCCATCGTCCCCAAAATCCCGATGCCCCCGGTGGTGCTCTCCTTCCCCTCCGAACGGATCATTTGTCTTGTCATGGAGTCCAGGCGGCTATTGGCATTGCGGCGGGTGCGCGCTGAGTACCTCAGAATTCCTGCGAAGGCATACGCCTCACTGGAGAATGTCCGGAAGGAGCTTCGCCACTCCGAGCGGCTGTGCGCCAAGCATGGCTGGCGGCAGATCGACGTGACAGGCAAGTCCGTTGAGGAGGTGGCCCGGGAGATCGTCGTTCTCCTCCCCACGGAAGAGCAGGCGCGCCATCCCTCATGGCAAGGCTAGCACCCTTGCATGCCCCATTGTCCCCATCATCCCGGGTGGCTCTCAAGCAGGGGGCTGCAGGTTCCAATCCTGCACGGGCTCCCAGCGTCCTCTTTTCGGACCGAGCTGGCGAGCGGAACTCACTCCAGTCCAGGCGCTACCAAAAACATCATGACCTTGTCGTTCGTCGTGCGGAGACGGCCTGAGACCTGTTTCAACACGTTCCACAGTATGGTGTTTGCAAGCTCACGATCATTTTGGAGGAGTTGCCGGAAGGGCTCTCGCTTCAGAATCAATAAGTCGCACTCGGCAGCGGCCCGGGCCGTGGCGCTCCGGACCACCTCATCGCCAAACACCGCCATCTCACCAAAGGCCTGACCCTCCTCCAGTTCCGCCAGTGTCTCATAGCCGCCTAATGGGTACTCGCGTGTGATGCGAACCTTCCCCTTTACGATCAGGTAAAGTTCCTCGTCTCGATCCCCTTTCTTGAAGATCACGCGGCCGTTCGCGAACTGCTTTGCCACGGCGATTCGAACGATGGACTGGAGCTGCTCCTGATTCAGGCCCCGAAATATCGCTGCCTTTTCCACTATCGTTGTCGCGTCGTTCACAGCCCCTCCTTGGTGCCCCCACACGCCTGTGCCCGTGACAATAGGGCCTCCGTCTAAGTACCACAAATATATTGCAATTCTTGTACCTACAGCGCAGCCCCCCTCCCCCTTGACCGCCCGAGCGCCTCTTGCATCCGTACGATCCCCCGCCGCGACGTCTTGTCCTGTGGGCAGTCCCTTCACGGATGACGACTGAGCGGGAGACGAAGGCAGTAAGAGTGAGAATGGTCCGCATTTTGCACCAAAAGAGCCTGGGTTAGAAAGCCCACGAAAAATCACCACAAAGATCAGCCATATGATGCAGGAGGGAATGCAATGACTGCGAAAGAGCTGGCCATTGAGGCGTTCGAGACGTGCGAGCACGCTGGCATGATCTGTATGCAGTGTGCCGAAGGAGCCATCAAGGCTGCGATCGAGCAGGAGCGAATGCGGTGGCTCTGCGACGCACATCAGCAGGGCGGCGACCCGGGACTTCTGTGGGAGGGGGCGCCGAGCAGCCTCACATTTTCTGCCT
>JAHFDE010000016.1 GCA_023249165.1 Candidatus Methylomirabilota bacterium
GTTCGGTCCTTCTCTGAACCCTGAACCCTGAACCCTGAACGGCCTCCGTTTAGCGTCGATGGCGAGGACGATGCACTGACTTCCGAATCGCTCCGCGGCCTCTCGGATGAGGCTGGGATTTTCTACCGCCGCGGTATTGAGGGAGACTTTGTCCGCCCCGGCCAAGAGGAGGGCGCGGATGTCCTCCAGATCCCGGATGCCGCCCCCGACGGTGAGAGGGGTGAAGGCCCGTTCGGCTGTCTGCTCGACGACCCCGATCAGGATCTTGCGGCGCTCCGCCGATGCGGTGATGTCGAGGAAGACCAGCTCGTCGGCTCCGTCGCGATCGTACCGCTCAGCCACCTCGGCTGGATCGCCCGCGTCTCTCAGGTCCATGAACCTGGTCCCCTTCACCACCCGGCCATCCTTGACATCAAGGCAGGGGATGATCCGCTTCGCTAGCATCGACGAACCGTCTCCCCTGCCGCCACGGCAAGCGCCGCCTCGAGTTGTACCGCGCCGCTGTACAGGGCCTTGCCCAGGATGGCCCCCGCCACGCCTGCGATGGCGCGGAGCCGGCGAATGTCATCCAGGCGGGCGATGCCCCCTGAGGCGAGGACCGGGTGCCGGCTTTGCCTCGCCATCGCCTCCAGTCCCTCGAAATTGGGCCCCTCCAATGTCCCATCTTTCATGATATCCGTGTAGAGGATCGCCGCCAAGTCCAGGGAAGCGACTCTCTTGAGCACGTCCGTCACCGAATGATCCGAAAGTTCACGCCACCCCTCGATGGCCACCCTTCCCTCCTTGGCATCGAGGGCGAGGACAATCCGCCTCGGATAGGCTGCGCAGAGCTGCTCCAGAAAATCCGGGTCCCGAATCGCGGAGGTGCCGACCACCGCCAGGGCGACACCGGCCTCAAAGGCCGCCCCAACCGATTCCAGGGTTCTGAGGCCACCTCCCGCCTGCACCGGAATCGTGACCGACCGCGCCACTGCCTCGATCAGCGCGCCCTGCTTGGGGGTCCCGGCGAAGGCCCCGTCCAGGTCGACCACGTGCAGGCGTGGCGCCCCTCGGTCCTCCCACGCCCTGGCGACCGCCACAGGATCCTCCCCGTACACCGTCTCGCGAGCCGGATCCCCTTGGGTGAGGCGGACCGCACGCCCGTTCTTCACATCGATCGCGGGAATGATCAACATGGCGATGGCTCCACAGCAGTCAGCCGTCAGCAGTCCGCAAGTAGACTGGAGACTTGAGACTGGAGTCTGGGGCTCCCGTCTCCGGTCTCTGGTCTCACGTCTCTGGCCGCCGACAGCTTTACCCCTCGACCAGCCTGCCAAAATTAGCAAGGATCTGAAGGCCCAGGGCCTGGCTCTTTTCCGGATGGAACTGGGTGGCAAAGAGGTTGTCCCGCCAGATCATGGACGTGAAAGGGATCCCGTATTCGGTGACACCGGCGATGACGCCTGTATCCTCGGGTTCCACGTAGTACGAGTGCACAAAGTAAAAGTAGGAACCGTCCGGGATCCCGTGCATGATTGGCGCCTCTCTGGTCAGATGCACGCGGTTCCACCCCATATGGGGCACCTTCAAAGTCAAGGACTGAGGACCCAGCTCTGAGGACTGAGCAACATGGGGGAAGCGACGCACCCGGCCTCGGACAAGATCAAGGCCCTTGTGGAGGCCGAACTCCTCACTCTCCGAAAAGAGAAAGTGTAGACCGAGACAGATCCCGAGGATCGGCTTTCCGGATCCGATTGCCCGGAGCAGCGGATCGATGAACCCTGTCTTCTCCAGCGTCGCGATCCCGTCGGCAAACGCCCCCACCCCCGGTAGCACGATCCCTGCCGCGTCCCGGAGCAGGCGAGGCTCCCTGACCACGCGGGCAGGGACCCGTACCTTCTCGAATCCCTTCTCGACGCTCCGCAGATTGGCGATCCCGCTATCGATGATGGCAATCATCAGAAAAAGCCGTCAGCTATCGGCAGTCAGCAATCGGCAGGGAGCCAGCCTTGAGTTCGTCGCTGGCAGCTGGCAGCGGACTGCTGACAGCCCCTAGAGCTTGCCTTTGGTTGAGGGAATCCCCTTGACGCGGGGATCGAGCGTGGTCGCGACGTCCAGGGCCCGACCGGCGGCCTTGAAGACCGACTCGGCCATATGGTGCGTGTTCTCGCCGTAGGCGACCCCGATATGGACATTCGCCTTGAGCGCGGTGGCGAAGGCCCGAAAGAACTCCTTCAGGAGCGCTGCATCGAACTCTCCGATCTTCCCTGCAAGCCCGTCTGCCCGGTAGGCGAGGAAGGGCCGACCGCTCATGTCCACCGCAACCCAGCCGAGCGCGTCGTCCATCGGCACCGTCGCCTGACCGGTGCGCCGGATGTTCGCCCGGTTCCCCAGCGCCTGGGCAAAGGCCTCGCCCAGGGCCAGCCCCACATCCTCCATGGTGTGGTGGGGATCGACCTCGAGATCTCCCTTGGCCCGAAGGGTCAGGTTGAAGAGGCCGTGTTTCGCCAGTTGTGCAAGCATGTGATCGAAGAACGGCAGACCGGTCTCAACCCGGAACCTCCCCTGCCCGTCGAGTTCGAGCTCAACGGCCACATCGGTCTCGGTGGTCCGGCGACGGACCTTTGCCTTGCGAGGCATGCGTTTCGACTTCGCCCCCATGGCTCCTCCTCGTCACCGCTGTCGAATCCGGACGGCTCGGGCATGACCATCGAGCCCCTCGAGAGACGCCAGCGTCATGGCGGGGCCCCCCAGCCGCTTCAGTCCCTCCTCGGTGAAGTGGAGGAGGCTCGTGCGGTGCATGAAGTCTTCCACCGAGAGGGGAGAGGCAAAACGCGCCGTCCCGCCGGTGGGAAGCACGTGATTCGGGCCGGCCAGATAGTCCCCCAGGGCCTCGGGTGAGAAGGCACCTATGCAGACCGCCCCCGCATGCCGGATTCGGTCCAGATGGGACCACGGGTTCTCACAGTGGAGCTCCACATGTTCGGGCGCGATGCGGTTGACGAGGGCAAACGCGGCGTCGAGCGTCGGGACCACGAGGACCGCCCCGTTGTGCGCGAGGCTCGCCTCGGCGATCCGGCACCGCGGAAGATCGGTGAGTTGTCGTTTCAGCTCGATCACCACGGCTTTCGCCAGGGCCTCGCTGACTGTGATGCACACCGGCATGGCCATTTCATCATGCTCGGCCTGGGCGAGCAGATCCGCCCCGATGTACGCGGGATCGCCGGTCTCGTCTGCCACCACCACCACCTCGGTCGGCCCGGCAATCCCATCGATCCCCACCACGCCGGCCACCAGGCGCTTGGCGGTCGCCACGTACACGTTCCCCGGGCCGACGATCTTGTCCACCCGCGGAATGGAATCGGTCCCGTACGCCAACGCGGCGATCGCCTGCGCTCCGCCCACCTTGTAGATCTCCGCGATCCCCGCGAGGGACGCCGCCACCAGGACCGCGGGATGCACCGCGAGACCCGCAGTGACCGGGGTACAGAGGACGCGCCTTTCCACCCCTGCCACCGCCGCGGGAACGCCGTTCATCAGCACCGTGGAAGGGTAGACGGCCTTCCCGCCGGGGATGTAGATCCCGACCGCATCCAGCGGCCGGCACAGCTGGCCGAGGACCGCCCCCTCCTCGGTCAGGAACCACGAGTGCGGGAGCTGTCGGCGGTGGAAGTGTTCGATCCGCGCCGCCGCAAGCCTGAGCGCCTCGATCGCCTCGGGCTGCAGATGGTCAAAGGCCTGCGTCACCTCGTCCGGCGTCACCCGGAGGGTGCCCGGCGTGAGCGAGGCCCCATCGAAACGCCTCGCATACTCGAAGAGCGCGGTATCGCCCTTCTCGCGCACCTCGGTGAGGATGGGGCGAACCACCTCCTCCGCCTCGGCGGACACCGCGGCCCGCCGCACGGCGAGCTCTTTCAGAAAGGCAGTCCCTTCCTCTCCATCGGCCCGCACGATCCGAATCATCCGCCCTCTCCCTGAACGACGGCCTGGAGGCGATCAATCAGGTCACGGACCTGCTGGTGCTTGGTCTTCAAGGCAGCCCGATTGACAATGAGCCGCGCCGTGGCGGTGGCGATCTCTTCCACTTCTTCCAGATCGTTCTCCTGCAAGGTCCGGCCCGTGTCGACCAGATCCACGATCCGCTCGCACAGCCCCACGAGCGGCGCCAGCTCGATGGACCCCGAGAGGCGGATGATCTCGACCTGCACCCCGTGCTGGGAGAAGTACCGTTCGGCCAGTTTGGGATACTTGGTGGCCACCCGCACCGACGAGAAGCCGCCCGGGCTCCAGCGTTGCTGTAGATTCTTCGGCTGTGCCACCACCAGACGACAGGCCCCGAACTTGAGGTCCAGCGGTTCGTAGACATCCCGCTCCTCCTCGAGGAGGATATCCTTGCCCACCACGCCCATATCGGTGGCCCCGTACTCCACATAGGTGGGAATATCGGCCGGGCGGAGCACCATGAAGCGGTACGCCCCCGTCACGTCCTCGCACAGGAGGCGCCGCGACTCCATGAGCCCCTCGAGCCCTTCGATCCCCGTCGCCTCGAAGAGCTTGATGGCCTCGGGGAGGAGCCGTCCCTTCGGCAGAGCAATGGCGATCTGTCCCCGCCGCATTCAGCCCTCGACCCGCCGGATCTTCCCCCCCAGGGACTGCAGCTTCGCCTCTAATCGCTCGTAGCCGCGGTCCAGGTGATAGATCTGATCGACCACCGTTTCACCTCGGGCCTGAAGCCCCGCCAACACCAAGGAGGCGCTCGCGCGGAGATCGGTCGCCATCACGGGGGCCCCCCGGAGGAAGGGGACACCCTGGACCACGGCCTCCCGGCCTCCGACTGTAATGTCTGCTCCCATCCGTACCAGCTCGGGGATGTGCATAAAGCGATTCTCGAAGACCGTCTCAGTGATGACGGATCTGCCGTCGGCGATCGCCATGAGCGCCATGATCTGCGCCTGCATATCGGTGGCGAAGCCGGGGAAGGGGGCGGTGCTGATATCCACCGCCTGGGGTCGGGCAGCCATCCGGACCCGAATCTCCCCCGCCTCGACAGTCACGGATGCCCCTGCCTCCCGGAGCGTTGCCGTCACCGCCTCCACGTGGTGTGGGACGCAGCCCTGGATCAGAATATCGCCCAGCGTAATGGCCGCCGCCACCGCCAAGGTTCCCGCCTCGATCCGATCCGGGACGATCCGGTGCCGGGCGCCGGTGAGCGCCTCGACCCCCCCGATCGTGATGGTGGACGTGCCTGCCCCCTCGATCCGCGCCCCCATTGCTTGGAGGAGGCGGGCCAGGTCAACCACCTCCGGCTCCGAGGCGGCATTTTCGAGGACCGTCGTCCCCTTCGCCAACGTCGCCGCCATCATGAGATTCTCGGTCCCCGTGACCGTCACCGTCTCGAAGGCAAGGTGCGCTCCGGTGAGACGAGACGCCTTGGCCACCACGTAGCCCTCCACCAGATCGATCTCTGCTCCCATCCGCTGGAGCCCGGCGAGATGCAGGTTGATGGGCCGCGGGCCGATGGCACAGCCCCCCGGAAGCGAGACCCTGGCCTCGCCGAACCTGGCGAGCAGCGGGCCCAGCACTAAGACCGCGGCCCGCATTGTCCGCACCAGATCGTAGGGCGCCTCGCACCGCTCGACGGCCCGCGAGGTGAGACTCACCGTCCCGGGACCCACATCGCAGGACTCCACCCCCATGAACCCGAGAAGCCTCCTGATCGTCGCCACATCCCCCAGGGAGGGGACATTCTCCAGGATGAGCTCCTGAGGGGTGAGGAGAACGGCCACCATGGCGGGAAGCGCGGCATTCTTCGCCCCGCTCACCGTCACGGTGCCGCAGAGAGGCCTTCCCCCGTGGATCACCAACCGGTCCACCTTATCCCCCATGCGTGCGGCCGGCCCTCTCCCGCAGACCGACCCCCACCCCTGACCGCGCCGACCCAGGACCCGTGCACCGAGCGACGATCACCCGCTCGCGTCCGCTCAAATCCGGGGTCACCTCGATGTCGCCGAAGACACCCTGCTCCCGCAGAAGCCTGCTGAGCGAAGGTCCCTGTCCCGGCGCCATCTCCAGGGCCAACCATCCTCCAGGCCGGAGCAACGTCGAGGCCTCACTGATGAGCCGCCGGTGAACGTCGAGGCCGTCCGACCCCCCATCCAGAGCCTCCAGGGGCTCATAGCGTACCTCGGCCGGCAGGCCCGCCAATTCCCTGGTGGCAACGTAGGGAGGGTTGCTCACCAGGAGGTCACAGTGATGGGCGAGGCCCAGGCACAGGAGCGGCGCTACCAGATCGCCGTGGAGGAATGTAATCCTTTCGAGGACCCCGTGTCTCGCAGCATTTTCTCGGGCGACGTCCAGGGCCCGGCTCGAAATCTCCGTCGCATAGAGCCGGCTGTGGGGAAGGGCCTTCGCTACCGCCACGGCGATGGCTCCGGAGCCGGTGCCGATGTCCGCAATGACCGGCGCCTGCAGCTCGTTGAGCCGCGCCAGCGCCGTCTCGACCAGCGTCTCGGTCTCGGGCCGCGGAATCAGGACAGCAGGGGTCACCGCGAAAGAGAGGGACCAGAACTCCTTCGTCCGGGTGAGATACGCGAGCGGCTCACGGGCCTGCCGCCGGCCGAGGAGGGCCTGGTAGACCTCGAACACCGGAGAAGGCATTCGTTCTTCAGCGGCCGCATACAGGTGGAGGCGATCCCTGCCGAGGAGAGACGCCAGAAGACATTCGGCATCCAGCCGAGGGGACTCCACGCCGCTCGATTCCAGGAGCGCCGTCGCCCAGACGACCATTTCGCCAACAGACGGATCCTTCGGAATGCGGATTCCCTCCCTTCCCCACCCAGGGTTTCATGATGCCGAGGAGGCCTTCAGCCGCTCCGCCTCATGATGGGCCATCAGGGCCTGCGCCAACTCGTCCAGGTTACCGTCGAGTACCCCCGGGAGATTATGCAGCGTCAGCCCGATGCGGTGATCGGTCACCCGGCCCTGGGGAAAGTTGTACGTCCGGATCCGCTCGCTCCGGTCCCCCGTCCCGACCTGCTGGCGCCTGACATCGGCGATCTCCCGCTCCTGCTCGGCCCGGGCGCGCTCCAAGAGACGCGCCCGGAGGACCTTGAGGGCCTTGGCCTTGTTCTTGTGCTGGGACCGTTCGTCCTGACAAGAGACGACCAGGCCTGTCGGGATGTGGGTGATCCGGACCGCCGAGTCGGTGACATTCACGTGCTGTCCCCCGGCACCGCTGGCCCGGAAGACGTCGATCTGGAGGTCCTTCGGGTCGATCTGCACATCGACCTCCTCCGCCTCGGGCAGGACCGCGACCGTCACGGTCGAGGTGTGGATCCGGCCGCTCGCCTCGGTGGCGGGCACCCGCTGGACGCGATGGACGCCACTCTCGTGACGCAACTTCCGGAAGGCCCCTTTGCCTTCGATCGCCAGGATGGCCTCTTTCATCCCGCCGATCCCCGTCGGATTCGCCGAGAGCATCTCCACCTTGAAGCGGGCCGCCTCCGCGTACCGGGTATACATCCGGAGGAGATCGGCGGCGAACAGCGCCGCCTCATTCCCTCCGGCCCCGGCTCGGATCTCCATGATCACGCCCTTCTCGTCGGTCGGGTCCTTGGGAAGCAGCAGCTCCTGCAGCTCGCGCTCTAAGGCCTCCCGCCGCCCCTTGAGGGCCTTGAGCTCCCCGTCGACCAATGCCCGCATCTCTGGGTCGGTCGCCTCCTGAAGGAGGGCGGCCGCCTCATCCTGCTCGCGCATCAGCCGCTGGTAGGCCCGGTATTTCTCGACGAGAGGATGGAGGCTGGCGTGGGCCTTCGCGTGGCGCTGAAAGGTAGTGGGATCCTGGAGGACGGAGGGATCGGCCAGTTTCCGGCTCAACTCCTCGTACCGCTCCTCGATCTCCCGCAGCTTGTCGACCCAGGGCAACATGAGGGCTCGTTCACACTTCACCAGTCACCGGTGGAACCGCACGCCCACCCGGCAACCGGTGAATTATGCACCCGGGGCTGTCTTGCGGCGAAGCCTCCGCTGGAATCGCTCCACGCGCCCCTCGCTATCCACCAGCTTCTGACGGCCGGTAAAAAAGGGATGGCATTTGGAGCAGATCTCGACCCGGATCGTCGGCACAACCGAGCGTGTATGGATGACCTCGCCGCAGGCGCACGTGATCACACAATCCACATACTCAGGGTGGATGCCCTTCTTCATCTCCACCTCTCCCATCTTCGATGCACGGCACTGCCGCCTCACCACGCGTCAGGCATTGTAGCACGCCCCGTCCTCGGGGCAACAAAAAAGCAGCCTCGCGGCTGCTTTTGTGCCTGGACTTCTCCGCCCACCTAGTGCCGTTCCAACCATTGAGCCGAACACGGGCAAGGCCCGTTCCGACCAAGGAACGGGCTAAGGAAACGAGCTAGCCTCGTACCGTTCCAACTATTTTCGTCAAGGGGAGGCAGCCCCCCACGCGCTACACCTGCGTGCGGCGGAGCAACCGAGAGAAGCAGTAGGCACGATGAGTTGGAACGGCACTGGCGCTTGGCACCGTACACCTCACTCCTAGGCGAGAAACGTTGGAACGGTACTAGGTGTTCATGGACCGGAGAAAGTCCGCGTTGGACTTGGCCTCGGAGAGTTTCCCCTGCAGAAGCTCCATCGCCTCCACCACCCCCATGGTGGCCAGGACCTTCCGGAGCACCCACATCCGGTTGAGCTCCTCCTGCGTCAAGAGCAGCTCCTCCTTACGGGTCCCGGATCGGAAGATGTCGATGGCGGGGAACATGCGCTTATCCACCAGGCGCCGATCCAGAAGCAGCTCCATATTCCCGGTCCCTTTGAACTCTTCAAAGATCACATCGTCCATCCGGCTGCCGGTATCGACCAAGGCAGTGGCGATGATGGTGAGGGACCCCCCCTCCTCGATGTTCCGGGCCGCCCCAAAGAAACGCTTGGGACGCTGGAGCGCGTTGGCATCGACCCCGCCTGAGAGGACCTTGCCGCTCGGCGGACAGACCGCGTTATACGCGCGGGCGAGTCGGGTGATCGAGTCGAGGAGGATGACCACATCCCGCCGGTGCTCCACGAGCCGCTTCGCCTTTTCCAGAACCATCTCCGCCACCTGGACGTGGCGACTGGCCGGCTCGTCGAAGGTGGAGCTGATCACCTCCGCCTTCACCGACCGCTGGAAGTCGGTCACCTCTTCCGGACGCTCATCGATGAGGAGGACGATGAGAAACACCTCCGGATGATTCTTGGTGATGCTGTTCGCAATCTTCTGCAGGAGGATCGTCTTCCCGGTCCGCGGTGGTGCCACGATCAGTCCCCGCTGTCCCTTCCCGATCGGCGTGATCAGATCCATGACCCGCATATTGATCTCATCCCCGGTCGTCTCGAGGCCGATCCGCTCGTTGGGGAAGAGGGGCGTGAGGTTATCGAAGAGGGTCTTATCCTTGATCGCCTCGGGGTTCTCAAAGTTGACCGCCTCCACCTTGAGGAGGGCGAAATACCGCTCCCCCTCCTTGGGCGGTCGGACCTGCCCCGACACCGTATCGCCGGTGCGGAGATCGAAGCGCCGGATCTGGGACGGGGAGACGTAGATATCGTCAGGCCCGGGAAGGTAGTTATAGTTGGGCGCCCGGAGGAAGCCGAAACCATCCGGGAGGACCTCCAGGACCCCCTCGGCGAAAATGAGCCCATTCTTTTCCGCCTGCGCCTCCAGGATCTTGAAGATGAGATCCTGCTTCCTGAGCGCGCTGGCGCCCACCAGGCCCACGGAGCGCGCAATGGTGGTCAGTTCGGGGATGGTCCTCTCGGTCAACTCGGCCAGCTTCATGAGACCCTCGCGGGGGGCGTCCTTGGCCGTCTCCCGGGCCACCGCCTTGGCCTCTTTCGTCTCTTTCCCCTCTTTGGTCGCTTCCTTCACGGCATCACTCGCATGGCGTTGGGACGGCATTTCGCTTTCTCCCCTCTCTGCGTGGCTCCCGTTGCGGAACCCGTGATCTCCCGGTCCTCTTACCCTCTCGCGCTAGCCCCGGACCGCCCCTCGTGACCACGCGGCGATGCGTGATCGGGCGCGATTGCCCAGGACCCAGCGTGTCGAGCGGATTCTCGTTCTCCGTCTATGTGCACTACCCGATACAGGGGATCTCCCGAGGCTGATTCAGGGCTGGAGTACTGTGGTGGAATAACCTTGCAAGTGCTGAGGAGATGCCTCAAATCGGTATGTCCGCAATGAATACTACGAACCCACCCAGACCTTGTCAAGCTTTTTTTGAGGCATTCCGGAGCAGCCACTCGGTGACCTCCTGCACGCGCCGCTCGGTTTCCTGCAGCGCTCCCCCATTTTCAATGACGAAATCGGCCCGTCGCTCTTTCTCCCCCTGGGGCATTTGGCTGCCGATGCGGGCCAAGGCCTCTTTCCGACTCAGGCCTCGATCGGCCATAAGGCGAGCGACCTGCACCTCTTCCGGAGCGGTGACGACCACCACGCAATCGAAGCGACACTCGGCCTCAGCCTCCATGAGGAGGGGGAGCTCCACCACGCATACCGCAACCCCCTGTGTCCGAAGTTCAGCCACCTGTCGCTCCACCGCACTGATGAGGGCAGGATGCACAATGGTCTCAAGGCGCCTGCGTAACTGCTCATCGCGAAAGACGAGCTCTCCTAATGATCTGCGATCGATGGTGCCGTCGCCACGGAGGATGTGGGGCCCGAACGCGTCGACGATGGCTTCATAGACAGTCGAGCCTGGCTTTTGCAATTCTCGGACCATCTCATCCGCATCGATGACAGCAGCCCCCCGCCGAGCGAACATGCGGGCGACGGTGCTCTTGCCCGTGGCGATCCCCCCCGTGAGCCCCACCCGGATCATACGATCAGCGCATTTCCTGCTGCGCCCCTTCAAGGGCCGCGAGCAAACGGGTAAACTCCAACTCCCGAAAGAGGTCCCGCAGTCGCTCCCAGTCGGGAAGCGGGCGTCGCAGGGCCTCCGCCGAGACGGACAGGGGAACGTCGGTCCGGATGGCGACGAGGGTCCGGTTTGTCCTGATCTGCTCGGCGTGCACCTTCAGCGCCTCGCGGAGCCTTGGCCGCTTCACGCGATCCACGGACCGGAGGAGATTCTCCACCGTTCCGAATTCCTGAATCAGCGCGCTGGCGGTCTTCTCTCCCACTCCGGGGACCCCGGGGATGTTATCCACGGCGTCCCCGGTGAGACTCATCAGGTCGGCCATCGCCTCCGGCGGCACCCCGTATCGCTCCTCGACATCCCGGACCCGATAGGTCTTGTCGCGCATCGGGTCGTACACTTGGATGGCAGGACCCACGAGCTGGAAGAGATCCTTGTCGCCGGAGACAATCGTCACCTCAAACCCATCGGCAGCCGCCTTTGTCGCGACCGTCCCGATAATGTCGTCCGCCTCGATGCCCTCCGCCATCAGGGTCGGCACATTGAGCGCCCCCACGACCTGATAGACATAGGGGATCTGGGGAGTCAGCGTCTCGGGGATGGGTGGACGCTGGGCCTTGTAGGCCTCGAACTCCCGGTGGCGCTCCGTCTCGCCGCCGGCATCAAAAACCACGGCCACATGTTCCGGCGCTCGTTCACGCAATATCTTGAGGAACATCGTGGTAAAGCCGTAGATCGCACCGGTCGGGAGCCCCCGAGAGTTGCTCAAGGGTGGCAGGGCGTGGAAGGCTCGGTAGATGTAGGAGGTACCGTCGATGAGGTAGAGCTGCATCGTGTGACTGACGACCAAGGCCGCTCAGCGGAGGTCGCCCCAGCGGTGCTGGAGAATAGCGAGGGCGGCCACCGCGGCGGTCTCCGCCCGCAAGGTCCTCGGCCCCAGGGAGACAGGCACAAAACCGGCCCGTGTGAGGAGGGCGACCTCGTCCATCTCCAGTCCCCCCTCCGGACCCACCACGATCTTGACCTCATCCGGAGGGGGCATCTGATCGAGCAGTGCCCCGAGCGTCCCCACTCGCTCCCCCTCCCAGAGGACCAGAGCCACCCCGGGGCCGGGTCCGGTCACGTATCCCTCCAGCGGGTGTGGGCCGCTGAGTCTCGGGAGCGTGAGGCGACCCGATTGCTCTGCCGCCTCGATGGCGATCCGCTCCCACCGGGGCACCTTTCCTGACCCCTCGGCCACCGTCCGCCTCGTCGTGAGAAGGACGACCTCGACCACCCCCATCTCCGTCGCCTTCTGAATGAGAAAATCCATCTTGGGCCCCTTCAAAAGCCCCTGGAGCAACACCACCCGAAGGGGGGACTCTCGCGCCGCAGATCGCTCCGCTACGACCCGACCCAAGACCTGTCGGGGAGAGGCCGCGACAATCTCTACCTCCCACTCCTGCCCGGTGCCGTTGAAGGTGAGCACCCGGCTGCCCACCCCCATCCGAAGGACCCGGGTGATCTGGCGCGCTTGAGCCGGGCTGAACCGAACGTCACCGCCCAGGACGGGCTTCCCGGTCACGTAGAAACGATCCACAACACGCAGTCCGTCAACCCACTCCCCCACCGAAGAGCTCGCGGACCCTCTCGAAGAAGCTCCTGCTCAGCGGGGTCCCCTCGCCGTTCTCCTGACGATGCAGCTCCTCCAGGAGCTCCCGCTGTTTGTGGGTGAGATGGGAAGGAATCTCGACCAGGACCTTGACCCTCAGGTCCCCTCGACCGTAGCCTCTGAGATTCGGGAGGCCGCATCCCTCGAGTCGAAACTCCGTGCCCGGTTGGGTCCCGGGGGGAACGTGAAAGGGGATCATCCCGTTGAGGGTAGGGACCTGGGCCTCGCCCCCCAGGGCCGCGTGCGTGAAGCTGATGGGGACTTCGCAGGTCAAATCATCCCCCTCCCGCCGGAAGATCGGATGCTCCGCAACCTGGATCACCACATAGAGATCGCCCGGCTGCCCACCCTTGAACCCTGCCTCCCCCTCGCCACTGATCCGGAGCCGCGTCCCCGTCTCGACTCCTGGGGGGACCCTCATCGTTACCATCCGTTCTTGGGTGATCCGCCCCTCGCCCTGACATGTGGGGCAGGGGGAACCGATGGTGCTTCCCTCTCCCCCGCACCGATGACAGGTCTGATCGACGGTGAGAAAGCCTCGCGAAAATCGAATCTGGCCTCTGCCCCGGCAGGCCGGACAGGCCTGCGGTTGCGTCCCCGGCCGGGCGCCGGTTCCCCGACAGCCCTCACACGCCTCCAGCCGGGGAACGGTGACCTCCCTCTTCAATCCCTTGGCGGCTTCCTCCAACGTGATGGTCATCGTATAGCGGAGGTCGGCCCCCCGGTGGGCGGCGCTCCGCCCGCCAAACCCCCCGAAGATCCCCTCCAGGATGTCTTCAAACAGCCCCCCGAAGCCCGAGGCCCTCTCGGCGGCCAGCCGGGCGCCCCCGACAGTCCCGTACAGGTCGTACTCACGCCGCCGCTCAGGATTCGACAGGACCTCGTAGGCCTCGTTGATCTCTGTGAACTGTTCCGCCGCCGCAGGATCATCAGGATTCTTGTCGGGATGGAATTTCAGGGCCAGCCGCCGATAGGCCTTCTTGATCTCCCCAGGGGAAGCGCTTCTCGAGACCCCGAGAATCTGGTAGTAGTCCCTACTCACCGCCCTGTCCCTGTGACGCTCCCGCTGTATCCGAAGGAGCAGCTGCGCGGGTGGATACCTTGACCAGCGCGGGGCGGAGGACCTTCTGATCCAGCACGTACCCTCGAAGCACCTCCTCCACGACGGTGTTCTCGGGAACCTCGGTCACCCGCACCTGTTCCACGGCGTGATGGACGACCGGATCGAACTCCCGCCCCACCGTCTCGATCTCCCTCACACCCACCTTCTCGAGCACCCCCCTGAACAGTCGGAGAGTGATCTCTACCCCCTCGATCAGGGCCTCGCTTGCCCGAGACGACCCCGCGGAGGAGCGCGCGGCGGCCAAGGCCCGTTCGAGATTATCCAGCACCGGAAGGAACTCAAGCAGCAGGCCCTCGTGGGCGGTTCGGATCAGCTCGGCCCGCTCCCGCGCCACACGCTTCCGGTAATTGTCAAGCTCCGCCGCCAGGCGCAGATACCGGTCCTGAAGCTCCTCAAGCTCTTTGGCCTGCGCCGCAACCCTCGCCTCCAGATCGGGGGCCGCCACCTCCGCGGCGCCGGAACCAGCGGCACTCTGTTCCTCTCCTCTATCCCTCACCATTTCTTGCCGTTGCTCCTCCCCCGAAACGCAAAAGGCGAGAGGGAACCCTCCCGCCGTCGAGATCCCAGGTGGATGCTACGAGGCCACTTCCGTCAGGGACCGGCTGACCAGCCTGGCGGTGAAGTCCACCAGGGGGACGATCTTGTCGTAGTCCATCCGGGTCGGACCGATCACCCCCAGAGTCCCCAGGAGCTGCTCCCCGCTATAGTACGGGGCCATCACCAGACTGAGGCGCTGCCATTCCCGGAGGACGTTTTCCGAGCCGATGATGATGGTCAGCCCCTGCTGGCCCAAGCATTGATCGAGAATCCTCACCAGCTTCGACGTCTCCTCGAAGGCGACAAAAATGGCTCGCATCTTCTCGACATCGGCGAATTCCGGCTCATGCATGATGTTGGTGGTTCCGTCGATGTAGACCTCTCCCTCCGTCTCTTCCGCAAAGCTCTTCTGGCCCAGTGTCAGTGCTTGGCGGAGGAGTTCATCGTACATCGCCTTCTCCTCGGCCATCTTCTTGACCAGCAGCTGCCGCACCCGGGAAAGGGACATCCCCTCCACCATGGCATTGAGCAACCGAGCCATCTTGTTCAACGCTTCCTGGGGAATCACCTCATCGAGGGCCACCATCTTGTGGTGCACCTGTCCCGACGTGGTGACCAGGATGACCAGGATCCTTTCCGCCGACTGCTGGACAAACTCGATCCGCCTAATGGCCAATTGGTCCACCCGCGGTGCGAGGACCACGCCCACCGAGCGCGAGAGGCCGGAGAGGAGCTTGGTGGCCTCCCGCATCAGGTCCCCCACCTCCCCTTGGACGTGACAGAAGCGCTTCTCGATCATCCCCTCCTGCGCGCGGGTGAGGGGACATTGGTCCATCAGGCTGTCGACGTAGATTCGATATCCCCGATCGGTCGGGATCCTGCCCGCGGAGGTATGCGGCTGGGCGAGATAGCCGAACTCTGCCAAATCGGCCATGACATTCCGGATCGTGGCCGGACTCAGGCGAAACCCATACTTCCGCGCAACACTTCGAGAGCCAACCGGCTCGGCGCTGGCAATGTAATCCTGGATGATCACCCGCAGGACGTCCCGGTGCCGTTCGGTCAATTCGGCTGGCGCGCCGCGCATCGATACCTCTCTCGCGTTAGCCCCGATCCAAAATGCTCCCGGCGACGCTGCTCATGCCCATCCGACTCCACGCCGCCCGCATGTGACGATCGCATCCGCCGAGGACGGATCAATCCTCGTACGGATCGGGGTTAGCCCCGATCCAAAATATTACGCCCGCAGCCCCTCAGTCCTTCGCCGTCGCCCTCCGCGTCGAAATAACGGATGTGACAGCTCCTGCTCGTCGACATGCATCTGCGAAGGACGGGTGAAATCTCTCCCCTTCGGATCGGGGTTAGCACTCTCATCGTATGAGTGCTAATGCCTTGTCTCTTTGAAGATAAGGATCGGCCCCCGCCTTGTCAAGGGGTATTTCGGCGTCGGTTGTTCCGTGTTGGGCCTTCGGTCTTGAGCCGTCGCCTTCCGACGTTGGACGGCTCGACTGAGGCCTCGACGGTGAGCCCTTCGGCAGTGAGCTCAGGGCCGAACTGCTCGGCCGAACCGCTCGCCGAAGTCTTCGGACGTCGAACATCGGACCTTTTCTAGTGGATCGTCTTACCGATTCGATTCCAACGCAGCCGCCCCTCAATCGGGTCCCAGGACCAGTAGATGATGAATGCCGCCCCCTCCACCTTGTGGACATCCAGAAAGCCCCAAAACCGGCTATCCTGGCTTTGGTCTCGGTTGTCCCCGAGGACAAAGAGCTTGTCCTGCGGTACCGTGATCGGCCCATAGACCTCTCCAGGCGTATGGCGATCCCTCCGTTCCACGGGGTCCCTATACAAGGGGTACATCTCCTGGAGCGGCTTGCCGTTGATATACACCTGCTTCTCGCGGATCTCCACCACCTCTCCCGGGAGGCCGATGACCCGCTTGATGAAGTCGCGACTCTCATCATAGGGATACTTGAAGACGATGATATCTCCCCGCCGCGGGGCCCGGGGGCCAAGAACCCAGGTATCGAGCACGGGGAGGCGGACTCCGTATGTAAACTTGCTCACGAGGATATGGTCCCCAACCAGGAGGGTAGGGATCATGGACCCGGAGGGGATCTTGAAGGCCTGAACCACAAAGGCCCGGATGAACAGCGCTAACAGCACGGCAACCGCGAGCGCCTCAAGCCACTCCCGGGCAGCGGACTTCCGCCGTTCGCGCACCTCTCCCGCGGGTTCCTCCACCCCCACCAGCGTCTCCTGTTCCGGGTCGCGATTCATCTTATCCTTTCATGGGCGCAGTCTGTCGGTCTCCCCTAGTGCCGTTCCAACTATTTTCCCCGAACGCCGACCGTTCACTGAACCGAGGGAGTAGGCCGAACTGTGAGGCTCGGACTAGGCCAAACAAGTTGGAACGGCACTAGCCCTCGCCAGACCCCTTGACCCCCCGAAGCCGACCCTGGTCCCCCCGCAGACTCAGAACGGCCATGAAGGCCTCCTGAGGGATCTGCACGCGCCCCAGCTGCTTCATCCGCTTCTTCCCCTCCTTCTGCCGCTCCAAGAGCTTTCGCTTTCGCGTGACATCGCCCCCGTACAAGTGGGCAGTGACCTGTTTGCGGAGGGGCTTGATGCTCTCCCGGGCGATGACCTTGCCCCCGATCGCAGCCTGCAGCACAACCTCAAAGAGCTGTCGGGGTATGAGATCGCGGAGTCTGGCCACGAGCTGCCGTCCCCGCTGATAGGCCTGATCTCGCTCGACGATGGCAGACAGGGCATCCACCGGCTCCCCGTTCACCAGGATGTCGAGCTTCACCAGGTCCCCCTCCCGGTAATCGATCAGCTCATAATCCAGCGAGCCGTACCCCCGCGTCAGCGATTTGAGCCGGTCGTAGAAATCGAGGACGACCTCGGCCAGAGGGAGATCGTAGGTGAGGACGGCGCGGCGCTCCTGGAGGTATTCCAGACCCACCCGAACCCCCCGCTTCTCCTGGCAGAGGGCAAGGACAGGGCCGATATGCTCCCCGGGGGTCATGATCACGGCCCGGATGTACGGTTCTTCGATGGCGGACACACGCTCATGGGAGGGGAGACGGGAGGGGTTATCTATCTCCAGCGTCCTCCCGTCCGTGAGCCGGATCCGATAGACGACGGTCGGGGCGCTGGTCAGGAGCTCGAGATCGAACTCCCGTTCTAACCGCTCCTGGACGATTTCGAGGTGGAGCAGTCCCAGGAACCCACACCGGAAGCCGAATCCCAAAGCTGCCGAGCTCTCCGGCTCCACGGTAAAGGCCGAATCGTTGAGCCGCAACTTCTCCAAGGCCTCCTTCAGCCGAAGGTACTCACCCCCTTCCACCGGATAGAGCCCGGCGAAGACCATCGGCCGCACCTCCCGAAATCCCGGCAGAGCAGTCGAGACCGGTCGGTCCGCCTCGGTGATGGTCTCCCCCACCCGGACCTGACGGATATCTTTCATGCCCGCCATGCAATACCCGACCTCTCCTGCCTGGAGCATCGCCACCGGCTGCATCTCCGGCGAAAAGACACCCACCTGGCTCACCTCAAACGTCGCCCCGGTCGACATCAGGTAGATGGAGAGCCCCGGCTGGACACATCCATCCACGACACGGATCATCACAATCACACCGTGGAAGGGATCAAACCAGGAATCAAAGACCAAGGCCTTCAGCGGCGCCTTCGGATCCCCCTGCGGTGGGGGAATGGATGCGACGATCGCCTCGAAGACCTCCTGAGTCCCGATCCCCTCCTTGGCGCTACAGAGGATCGTCCCCGAGGTGTCGATCAGGTGAGTCTCCTCCATCTGCTGCCTGACGGCGGCGACATCGGCGATGGGAAGGTCGATCTTGTTGATCACCGGGATAACGGTGAGGTTGTGTTCCAAGGCCAGGTGGAGGTTGGCGAGGGTCTGCGCCTGCACCCCCTGAGAGGCATCCACGACCAGGACGGCGCCCTCGCAAGCGCTCAGGGCCCGGGAGACCTCGTAGGTGAAATCGACGTGTCCCGGCGTGTCAATCAGGTTGAGGAGGTACGATGTCCCCTCCCGCGACTCATACCGCAACCGGACCGCCTTGGCCTTAATAGTGATTCCCCGCTCCCGCTCCAGCTCCATCTGGTCCAGGACCTGCTCCCGCATCTTCGGCGCCGGCACGGTCCCGGTGTACTCCAGGAGTCGATCGGCCAGGGTGGACTTTCCGTGGTCGATGTGGGCGATGATGGAGAAGTTCCGGATGGTTTTCGGGTCATGACTCATGGAGGGGTGTTCAGCATATCCGCGGCAGTGGCGTAGACCTCAGCCGGGCGCAGGTCCTGAAGGCAGATCTGTCCGGCCGGGTTCCGGCAGACCTTGGAGAAGCAGGGACTGCAGGGTGGGCGGGTGGAAAGGACCCGATGGCCTGTCCCGTATGGGCCCGTCCGGCTGGGATCGGTCGGCCCCATGAGGGCGATCACCCGGCGGCCGAGCGCGGCGGCGAGATGCATGGGACCCGTGTCGTTGGCAACGACGAGATCGGCCCGCTGCAGGATCCCTCCGAGCTCCGGCAGGGACGTCCTCCCGCGGAGATCCATGATCCCCTCGACCCTGGCCAGGGGGTCTTCCCCGCCCGGCAGCTCACCCCCCACCAGGACGACCTGCACCCCGTCCCGGCGCAGCCGATCTGCCAACTCGGCGAAGGAGGCTGCCGGCCACCGCTTGCTGTGCCATCGCGCGCTGGGAATCAAGACCACGACCGGCCTCGTTCCGTCCTCGGCGGGGACCCAGGACGGGAACGCGAGAGGGAAGACCCGATCTCCGTCCTTGACCTGGAGCGCCCGCCCCACGTCAAGATACCTTTCTACCGCATGACGATTGAGATCCTTCGATCCGATTTGCCGATGATAGAAGAGCCAGGCGAGCTCCCGGGCATACGAGGGACCGAGGCAGAGTCGCCCTCGCGCCAGCCGGCTGATGAGGGCACTCTTGAATAGGCCGGTCAGGTCAATCACGAGATCGAACTCCCTCCGCCGCAGCTGCCGGATCACCCCCCAGAGACCCCTGAGGGGACGCTGGCGATCGAAGGGGACGACCTCATCCACGTCGGCCGCATACCTGAGGAGCGGCGCGTACACCGCATTCACGACCCACGTGATGGTGGCGGGCAGGCCTACCCTGAGGCAGCGGATCGTGGGGAGCGCATGGACGAGATCCCCCAGAGAGCTCAGCTTGACGATCAGCACTCGCTTGGGTGACACGGCGACCTCGGTCGTCACCATTTCCGCTCGACGATGAAATCTACCAACATCTCGAGCGACCGCCGGGCGACGGTATCGGGAAAGGGGACCAGCTGCTGCCGCGCCTTCCTCAGGTACTTCCTCGCCTCCTCTACCGACGCCAAGACGCCACCGCCCTCCGTCACATACCGACGAATCCGCTCCACATCGGTCTCCTGCAGCTGTCCATTGGACAAGAGGTGGCGGATGTGATCGCGCTCGGGGCTGTGATCCTGATGGAGGACGTAGATCAACGGATAGGTGACCTTGCCTTCCACCAGGTCATTGCCGACCGGTTTCCCCAGCATCTCTTCGCTCGCCGCAAAGTCCAGGGCATCGTCCACCAGTTGAAAGCCGATCCCCAGGTTGAGGCCAAACTCCGTGAGAGCCTCCACCCGGGGTTCGTCCACCCCGGCGATCAAGGCCCCGCTCCGACACGCCGCGGAGAAGAGGGCCGCCGTCTTGCAGGTGATGATCGTGAGATAGTCTTGGTGGAGCACATCGGGATTCCGATGCCACCGCAGCTCCAGGATCTCCCCTTCGGTCATGGCCACGGTGGCGTCCGCGAAGGCCTTGAGCACCTGAAAGTCGCCGTCGCGCACCAGCCGCTGGATCGAGTGCGAGTAGAGAAAGTCCCCAGCCAGGACCGAGACGTGGGGGCCCCACCGCGCGGGCGCCGACGGCCGCCCCCGGCGTTTTTGGGCGTTATCGATGATGTCGTCATGGATCAGGGTGGCCGCGTGCATGAACTCCGCCACCACCGCCAGATCCACGTCCCGCTCCCCCCCGTCGTACCCGCACATCCGGGCGGAGAGGAGGAGCAGGGCGGGGCGCACCCGTTTTCCACCGCCCCCGAGCACGTAGTTCGTCACTTCTGAGATGAGATCGGCCCGGCTCGAGATCTTCACCTGAATCCGGCGCTCGACCTCGGCGAGCTTCTCGGCTACGGGGGCGAAAACCAGCTCACGCAACACGGGGCCTGCTCCTGAAGGGGGCGCCGCCCACGGAGCCTCACGGCCGCGCGGGCGAACGCCGTCCACGATAGCACAGGAGATGATCGGGTTCAACTCCAATGACGTCCGAAGTGCGAAGTCCGATGTCCGATGTCGGCGGACAGGACCCGTGACCTAGACCTCGGACTTCGGACCTCGGACCTCGGACACGTCGCGGCGCTCATAGGACGGAAGGCGCCGCTCGACTTCCCGCGCGAGGCGGATAAAGACGGCAGCAGAGATCAGGCCCACAAGGACCCCGCCGGCCACGTCGGCAGGATAGTGAACCCCGACATAGACTCTCGAGTATCCCACCAGAGCGGCCACCAGGAAGAGCGGGAAGGCCAAGGGTCGATAGAGGTAGGCGAAGAGGAGGGCTTGGGCGGTGATGTTCGCGGCGTGACTCGAGGGAAACGAGAGGGAGTGGGTGCAGCCCACGAGGAGTCGGACAGCCTCCAGAACCTCACAGGGACGGGGGCGCTGGATCCAGACCTTGACCAGTTCACTCGCGGAATTGGACACGAAGAGCAACACCAGGGCCGTCACGACCGCGAGCCGCCCCTTCCGGCCTCCCCAGACCAGGAGCCCGATTCCCGCACCTGCGAACGGGACGAGAAAGGGCCCGGGATCGGTAATGACCGGCATCAGGAGATCGAAGAGGACATTACTCAGATCCCTGTTGATCGCCCGGAAGAGGAAGAGGTCAAGGTCAGCCATCCCGCCTATCGCCTCACTCCCCACCCGGACCGCGAAACACGTGACGGATGGTGTAGGTGGGCTTGCCCTGCGACTCGTAATAGATTCGGACCACAAGCTCCCCGAGGAGCCCCAGGATGACGAGCTGGACCCCCAAGATGACCAGCAGGACACTGAGCAGGAGGAGGGGACGGTTGCCGATGGCTTGCCCCGTGGTCAGCTTGAGCAGGCTGAGGTAGGCGCCCAGGAGGCCTCCC
>JAHFDE010000137.1 GCA_023249165.1 Candidatus Methylomirabilota bacterium
CTGGCCAGCGAATGCGGGAATCTCGATGGGGAATTCCGTGCGCTGAAGCCGAAGGCTGCGCCGCTCGATCACTACTATCTACCGACCCGGTATCCCAATAGCCTCCCCGGGGGCATCCCTGCTGAAGCGTTCGATGAGAACGATGCGCACCGCGCGCTGGGGCTCGCGGGAGAGGTGATCGGACTGGTAAAGAGGAAACTGGCAGGCAGGGCATAGGCCCAGAGCATAGAAACCTCAGGTGGCAGCGATGAATAAGAAAAAAAGGACCGCGAGGGAGAAGCTCGAACGCCATCGGAGGCGCCGGCTGCTGACCGAGGCAAAGAAGCTGGACCCCAAAGAAGAGCGTGCGCTGGCAGAAGAAGGGATGACTGGCGAGGAAGCCGCGCCCTCACGCGACGACCTGGTCCGTTCGGCGTTGACGGTGTGCGGAAAGTACGCCGATCCTGAGGGTCCGTCCCGCGTGGCCGTTGAACATGACCGCCATCTTGACGAGGCGTACCGCTCCTGAAAACGGAGTGGGAGAGTAGGACGTTGCCAGGATAAAAAAGCCCGCCAGTTTTTGCTGGCGGGCTTTCTTGTTTGCCCTTGAGGGCGCGCCCGAGTGGTCGCGCACCCAGAGTCGTTATTGGGATGCCGGCGGCCGTTGGTGGTTGATGACACTCATGGCCGTGGCGATCATTGCCCCGATGTCGGCAACGTTCGTGGGAAGGATCATAGCGTTGGTGGACTTCGCCAGCTCGCCGAACTTCGTAATGTACTGTTCGGCGACACGCAACTGCACCGCTTCAGGACCTCCAGGCAACTGGATCGATTCTGCCACCCTCCGGATGCCCACGGCCGTTGCGTTGGCGAGCGCGAGGATGGCCGCCGCGGCCCCTTCCGCTTCATTGATCTGCTGCTGTTTCCTGGCCTCCGAGGCCTTAATGACCTGTTGTTTCTGGCCCTCGGCCGCGTTGATGGCGGCGTCGCGCTCTCCCTCGGAGGTGAGGATGGTTGCCCGCTTCTCCCGCTCCGCGCGCATCTGCTTCTCCATGGCGGCGAGAACGTCCCTGGGGGGGCTGATGTTCTTGATCTCGTACCGCAGGACCTTGATCCCCCAAGGATCCGAGGCCTTATCGAGTTCGTTTACGACCTGCGTATTGATGTGGGTGCGCTCCTCGAAGGTCCGGTCCAAGTCGATCTTTCCCACCTCGCTCCGGAGCGTGGTCTGGGCTAGCTGACTGATCGCGAAGAGATAATCCGACACACCGTACGAGGCCCGTTGGGGATTCATGACCTTGAGGTACAGCACCCCGTCCACATGGACCTGCACGTTGTCGCGGGTGATGCACACCTGCTCGGGGATATCCACGGCCATTTCCTTGAGCGAATGGCGGTAACGGATGCGGTCAAAGAACGGAAAGAGGACGTAGAAACCGGCCCCGAGCGTGGTCCGGTACTTGCCCAGCCGCTCGACCACATAGGCGCTCTGCTGGGGCACCACCACAGCCGTCTTGGCGATGACGATGACCACGAGGACAGTAAGTACCAGAACGACGATCAAGCCTTCGGTCATGGTCTGGCTCCTTTCGAGCTACTCGGCCTGAATCCAGAGGGTGAGGCCCTCGACCCGATACACGCGGCAGCGCTGCCCCTTCGTGAGCGTTCGCTTGTCCCCGTTCTGCACCGTCCACGCGGTACCCCGCAGCTCCGCCTTGCCGACGGCCCCCGGGGATAGGTCCTCGAGCAGCGTCGCCACCTCGCCCTGGAGCGTGTCCACGGGGCTCACAGGCTCTTGAGACCTCATCCACGTGACGAGGGGGCCCCGAAACGCGAGCAGCGAGACGAGCGAAAGCGCCGAAAACAGCAACCACTGGGCCCATTCGGGCCCGCCTATGCCGAACGCGACCATGGCGCCGATCACCAGGGCGGCGATGCCGAAAAAGAAGACGAAAAAGCCGGGCGTGACCATTTCAACACCCAGGAGGACCAGGCCGATCAGAATCCAAATCCACCAAGGCATCGCGTGACCTCACTTCTACCGGTTGCGACCGTACTCTAACGGGCTCGTGACAATCACGAGCAAGACATATGCCAAAAGGACCTGGCTCGCAGGCTATTCCAAAATAGATGTCTGCTATAGACGGCCCGCGCTGGCCAGGACGGTCGAGAGTGCGCCATGCGGGCGGTTTGGTGCCCGCCCCTCTAGCGGTGGGTGGCTGACTGCCCTGGTAACGGGGTGGGAGAGGAGGGCGTTAGCGCATGTTCCCGGTGTGACCGAGCGAGTAGCGGCCAGGCTGGGGCCAGACGGTGAGGCCGTGCGGCTCCTTGCCCACCGGGATCGTTCTGACCTGGCCTGTCGTGGTGTCGATGGCGTAAACGACGTCGTCGTAACGGCCAGAGAGCCACAGCACCTTGCCGTCGGCGCTCACGTTGCCCATGTCGGGGCTGCCGCCGCCGGGGATGGGCCACGTTGCGACGATCCTGTGCGTGACGAAGTCGACGACAGACACGCTCCCCTTGCCGCGCGGGGGGCCATACACATGGGAGGAGCCGCGGTTGGCGACGTACAGCTTCGTCGCGTCTCGACTCGGGTAGAGCCCGTGCGCCCCGACCCCGGTCGTGATGAAGCCGACTTCGGTGAACCGTTCACCGTCGATGAGGAACACACCCCCGGCCTTCATGTCGGCTACGAAGAAGGTCTGGCCGTCGGGCGAGATGCGGATGTCCTGGGGCATGCCCCCCTTCACGAGCTGGAGATAGCCGAGGATTTTCCGGTTCACGAGGTCGATCTTCACCAGGCTTCCCTGGTACTCGCAGGTAAAGATGGCGAAGCGGCCGTCGATCGAGAAGTCGCCGTGGTTGATTCCGGCGCACCCCGGCACCGGGAGCGAGCTCTGCAGCGCCATCGTCTGTGGATCGCGGAAGTCGAGCCGCTTCAGCGCCTCGGCGACCACGATCGCCGAGCGGCCGTCGGGCGTGAAGTACATGTTGTAGGGATCGTCCGCCGGGATGGTTTTTCCCGGCTTGCCCGTGGTGGGGTCGATGGGGGTCACGCTTCCGTCAGCCCGTCCCTCCGCATTGTTCGTTACCCAGAGCGTCCTGAAGTCCCAGGAGGGGACCACGTGCTGCGGGTGCAGGCCCACGGGGAAGCGATCCACCACCGTGAAGGTGTTCGGGTCAATAACGGTCACGTCGCCGGACTGACGGTTGGGCACGTAGACCCGTGGCAACGCGCCGGCAACGGCGGGGCTCAGCTTGTGAGCCTGCGTCTCGCTGTAGAGATTGTCCGGGTCCACCACCGGCGGCATCCCCGGCACCGTATCGATGGTGCGCGCTCGCTGTTGCGCGGGTGCGGCACCCAGCCAGGCGGACACAGCAAGCACGAGTCCGATTCCGAGACCTGCGCCCATGAGGGCACGAGGTCGAGCACGAGACAGAGGGTAGGTGACATAAAAGAGCATAGGCGTAAGACTCGCCAAAATTGCACCCGTTGTCAAGCCTGCCTTCACCCGACCCGGTTCTGGTGGTGCCCGACTGCCCTGGATACAGACTCTTTCCTGTTGACAATCGCTGCGCAACTTGATACGAACAATCCTCGGCAACCCGCCACAATCAACGTAATCACAAGGGGGTAAACGATGGTGAAAAGGCGTGGCTTCGTTCTTACGTTCGTGTTCTCTGTCATGGTCGTGGCCGGTGTTGCGACGCTCGTCGCCGCCCAAGCCCAATATGGCACCGCGGCCGAGGCCAAGGCCATGCTGGAGAAGGCGGTGGCCGCGGTCAAGGCGAACAAGGCCAAGGCCCTGGCCGAGTTCAGCAAAGGCGAGGGGGGGTTCAAGGACCGGGATCTGTATCCGTACTGCGGCGGTCCAGACGGCAATTTCACCGCCCATCCGACACTCGTCGGCAAGAGCCTCAAGGACCTGAAGGACAAGACCGGTAAGCCGTTCGGCGCGGATATGTACAAGGTTGCCGCGGAGGGCAAGATCAGCGAGATCAGCTACATGTGGCCGCGGCCAGGCCAAACCGAGCCGGTCCAGAAGGAACTCTACTTCACCAAGGTCGGCGACCAGATCTGCGCGGTCGGTTATTACAAGTAATCCCCTTCCGGGCCGACGGGGGATGACGCCGTCAATCGGGGTGGGAGAATAGGACGTTGCCGGGAGAAAAAAGCCCCGGGTCGGATGACCCGGGGCTTCTGCTTTGACGGCCTTTATTCGAGATCGACGCTATTTCTGGCTGCGCGGAGTAGGCGCGGGCCGACCCTGGCCGGCGCCCTGCCGCATCTCGCCCCTGTCCTGCCGGATCTCCCGACGGTCCCCGCGTATTTCTCGTCGGTCGTCGCGGATCTCACGCCGGTCGTCCCGGATTTCCCTCCGGTCCTCCCGGAGCTCGCCACGGTCCTCTCTGATCTCCTCGCGAGAAGCCCCTTCGCGAATGTCCTCACGTAGCTCCCGTCTATCCTCCCGGAGCTCGCCACGGTCCTCGCGCAACTCCCGACGGTCCTGTCTCAGCTCCCGGGTGTCTTGCCGGAGCTCTTTCCGATCCCTGGCAATTTCCCTGGCCTCGTCGCGAAGCCGCGGGTGCTCTGCGAGGAACTTGGCCGCGCCTGGGTGGTTCAGCATGAAGTGGGCGGCCCGGGGATGCTTGGCCAGCCGTTCGGCCATCCCGGGATGATCCTTGAGGAACTCAGCCAAGCGGGGATGCTGAGCCAGCGCCTCTGCGGCTTCGGGGTGGTTCGCCAGCCGCTGGGCGAGTCCCGGATGGTTCTTCAAGAGCTGGCCGCACCGGGGATGCCTGGCCAGGAACATGGCCGCTCGGGGATGCTCGGCGAGTTTCTCCGCCAGTCCCGGGTGCTTTTCCAGAAACTGTTCAAGCCGGGGATGCTTCGCGACCCATTCGGCGAACCGCGCATCCTTCGCCACATTGTCCGGGGTGATGTCTGCTTCACTGAACCTGCCCGGCACCGCAGGCGTCGCGGGGGTTGCTCCCCCTCCGGGTGCCCCAGGATCGGCAGGGGTTGCGGGATGCGTCCCGCTCGGGGTTGACCGCGGGGGTCCCTGCTGCGCCCACGTCGCTGTCACGCCCCAGGCCGCGTGTCCTCCAACCAGAAGAGCCAAGGCCATGAAAAACCTGAACTTTCGCATTTCTCGGTTTCCTCCTCTGATGTCTCCGCCGCGATGACCACCATCCGACGGTTCATCTTGTTGGACGGCGGACGTCACGAAATGTTAAACGGCATGTCGATGTCAATGGAACCGTGTAGTTAAATCGTGGTCTCGCCCCCGTCTCGCTCTTCAGCCACCGGGAGGGTAAAGGTGAAAGTGCTGCCTTTCCCCTCACCTTCCGATTCGATCCAGGTGCGCCCCCCGTGCATCTCGACGAGGCGCCTGGTGATGACAAGACCCAGACCCGTTCCTTCGCACTGCACTCCTGGCGACCCCTCGAGTCTCATGAAGGGCTGGAACAGCTTTGGTTGATCCTCGGGCCGGATCCCGATGCCCGTGTCCTTCACGGCGACTTCGACGAA
>JAHFDE010000017.1:0-4870 GCA_023249165.1 Candidatus Methylomirabilota bacterium
TCACGGTCCTGCGGGTCACGTTGGGGGTCATCTTTGTGCTGCACGGCTACCTCGGCTTTTTCGTGTTGACCCCCACCGGGATGACCGCCTTCAACGCCTCGAAAGGCATTCCCTTGCCGGCGATCACGGCCTGGTTCGTGATCTTCGGCCATTTCCTCGGTGGAGCATCGCTCGTCTTCGGGTTACTGACGCGGCTGGGCGCCCTGGTCCAGGTCGTGATCATGGGGGGCGCGGTCTTCTTCGTGCACCTCGCTCAGGGCTTCTTCATGCACGGCATCATCGTGGACGCGGCGGCCGGCAAGGCGATCGCCGGCGGGTACGAGTTCCCTTTGACCCTCCTGATGGGCTCCATCGCCATTCTCATCTGCGGCAGCGGCCCACTCGGGCTGGATTACTGGAGACGCTGACCGGAGCTGTCCCGCTCCGGCGTCTTGGAGGAAGCCTGTCATCGGAACCGACCTGTCGCTCTACGCCGTGCTGCCGTTCGTGGCGATGCTCCTCGCCGTCGCCCTCTGTCCACTCCGGGTTCCTCACTGGTGGGAGTCGAACCGGAACAAGCTCCTCGTCTCCTGCGTGCTCGGTTTCCCGATCCTCATCATGTACCTGTTCCGCCGGCCGATGGCGCTCCTGGGGACGGGCGAGGAGTATCTCTCGTTCATTATCCTCCTGGGCGGGCTCTACGGGATCGCGGGGGGCATCCGGCTATGGGGAGATCTGGAGGCGACGCCGCTCACCAACACGGCCTTCCTGGCCCTGGGCGCGGTCCTCGCCTCGTTCGTCGGGACCACCGGTGCCTCGATGCTCCTGATCCGCCCCCTGCTCCAGACCAACAGCGAGCGCGCCCGCGTCAAGCACACGGTCATCTTCTTCATCTTTCTCGTCTCGAACATCGGCGGACTCCTCACCCCCCTCGGCGATCCGCCGCTCTTCCTCGGGTATCTCGAGGGCGTTCCCTTCGCGTGGACCTTCCGGCTGTGGCTCCCGTGGCTCTGCACGACCTCGGCCCTGCTCCTGACGTATTTCGTGTGGGACTCGATCCAGCACACCCGCGAGCCCCTCGCAGCGCTGCGCCGGGACAGGAGGCGTATCGAGCCCCTGCGGCTCCAGGGCGGGGTGAACATCCTCTGGCTGGCGGGCGTCGTGCTGGCAGTTGCCTTTGGCCGCGAGCCGTGGCGCGAGGCGGTGATCGTGGCGCTGGTCGGTCTCTCCTGGTGGAGCACCCCCCGCGGAGTCCGACGCGCCAATGGCTTCACCACCTATCCGATGGTGGAGGTGGCGACGATCTTCTTCGGGATATTCCTCACCATGATTCCCGCGCTGGAGCTCTTGCGGGGACGCGGCAGCGAGCTGGGCGTGCGAGAGCCGTGGCAGTTCTTCTGGGCGACGGGCGCCCTCTCGTCGTTCCTCGACAACGCGCCGACGTACCTGACCTTCCTCGCGCTCGCGCAGGGGCTCGGCCTGGCTGACGAGGTCGTGGGCGTTTCCCACGCGGTGTTGACCGGGATCAGCGTGGGGGCGGTGTTCATGGGGGCCAACACGTACATCGGCAATGCCCCCAACTTCATGGTGAAGGCGATCGCCGAGGAAGCGGGAGTGAAGATGCCGAGCTTCTTCGGTTACATGGCGTATAGCGGTGGCATCCTGCTCCCGCTCTTCGTCGCGGTGACATTCCTGTTCTTCTAGCATCCATTCTTAGCATTTACAATCAAGTACTTAACGTCATGCGGCAATGTTTCGTACCGCGCTGCAAAAAAAGGTTGACAGGGATAATGCAGCGCGTTACAATCTCCCACAAGAGCGTGCGCTCATGGTGGGGCAGCAGACAGGGGAGCCAAAGGAAACGGAACAAGGACGGGGGGGCGCGATGGTCCAGGAGAATGTGGGAGAGGCGAGCAGGGCGGCGCAGGCGTGCGGCATGACGCTCGAGAAGGCGCGCGAAGCGTTGGGCCTGACCAGTGACGTTAACCGGGATATCGCGGGGCGGACCGTCGAGCTGGGCGTCGCGATCGCCCGGGAAGGGGTCCAGTACCTGGGCGAGGTCGGCGCGGCCCTTCGCCAGGCCTCAGAAGAGACCCGGGCGCTGTGGACCCGCCAGTGGAATCTGGCGCAGGAGTTTTCAAGGGATCCGATGGGCTTTCCGCAACAGGCCGTCGCCCTCTCGTGGGAGGGAGGAGAGAAGATCACCCGGCTTGGGGATGCCCAGCGCGAGGCGATCTCCCGGTTTGCCGGGAATGTGCAAAATCTCCTGGACCGGGCCAACAGGGAGACCCACGAGACCGTCAGCACGTACGCCGGGAAGATCCTGATCCTGTGTAGGCTGAAGCACTGAGGCACAGGCCCCGTGCTCACGACGGGGCCTGTGTGCTTTGAAGCAAAGATGTTGACAAGTTGGTGGAAAAAGAATAGAGTTCGCCGCCGTAGCTTTCATCTCGCGTCGTCCCGTTGGGGGCTGCAATCAACACTTGATGGAGGGGCACCGGTGGCTCACGACTCCCTGACAACGCCAACGCAAGTCGTCCCGCTTGGTATTGCCCTCGGCGATCGGACCGAGGTGACGAAGACCATCAACGATGCTGCGATCAAGGCTTTTGCCAACCTCTGCGGCGACGATAACCCGCTTCACGTCGATGGGACCTTCGCCCGAAACACCCGCTTCAAGGGACGCATCGGCCAAGGGATGCTCACGGCCAGTCTCATCTCCACGACCCTCACCCGTCTTACCCGCGGCCTTTTTGTCTACGTCTCCCAGGACCTCCTCTTCACCGCCCCGGTACACCTCGGTGACACCATCACCGCCACGGCTGAGGTGGTCGAGATTCTCGACCGGGGGAAGGTTCGCTTCCGGACTCTCTGCGTCAACCAGCGGGGAGAGACCGTTCTCGAGGGTTTCGCCGAGATGAAGCGGCTCAAGGAGGTCCCGGTTTAGGACTGGCCGACCGGCTCGCCTCCCCGCACCTGCCCCCGCGGTACCTCTCCTTCCCTCTTGACATGGTCGTGGATACTCGATAGCCTACTTTTCCCCCGAAATGTTCTCCCGGATCGGCTTGAGGCGTGTAGAATCGAGCCTTTGCCTTTCCAGGGGAGCGCGTGTGTATCTTTGGAGGAGGTAAGGCATGACGATGAAACAGTGTTCCTTCCGCGGTCGGCCCGGCGCTTTGGTTTTTGCATGGATGATCGCACTGGCCGCCATGGTGATTCCGGCAGCTATGGCGGCTGAGCAGCCGAAGGCCGGGGGGTACATGACCTTCGCCGTTGGCGAGACCCCGCCCTCCTATGACGGTCACCGCGAGACGACCTTTGCGATGCTGCATCCGCTGGCGCCCCATTATTCGACCCTCCTGCGGTTCGACCCGGAGAATTATCCAAAGATCGAGGGCGACGTAGCCGAGTCCTGGACGGTCTCCAAGGATGGTCTTACCTACACGTTCAAGATCCGCAAGGGGATCAAGTTCCACGACGGGTCCCTCCTCACGGCCAGGGATGTCAAGGCCACCTATGACAAGATCGTCTTTCCGCCGGAGGGCGTGGCCAGCGCGCGGAAGGCCTATTATGCCATGGTGGAAAAGGTGGAGGCCCCTGACGAGAGCACCGTCGTCTTCCACCTGAAGTGGCCTTCCGCCTCGCTCCTCCGCCAACTCGCCTCCCCGTGGAATTTCATATACAAGGCGGATATCCTCGCCAAAGACCCCAGATGGTACGAAAAGAATGTGATGGGGTCCGGCCCCTTCACGTTCGTGGACTACGTCGCCGGCTCCCACTGGGACGGCAAGAAGAATCCCGACTACTTCGTCAAGGGCCGACCCTATCTGGACGGCTACCGGGCCGTCTTCATCAGGGACACCGCGCCCAGGGTGGCGGCGATCCGGGGCGGCCAAGCCCTCATCGAGTTCCGGGGGTTTAATCCCGCCGTGCGGGACGATCTGGTCCGCGCCCTCGGGGACAAGATCAGGGTCCAGGAGAGTTCCTGGATCTGTAACATGACGGTGGCCATCAATAACGAGAAGAAGCCCTTCGATGACGTGCGGGTCCGAAAGGCGCTGACGTTAGCCATCGACCGCTGGGAGGGCTCCAAGGCCCTCTCCCAGATCTCCATCATGAAGCCGGTTGGCGGCGTCATGCGACCCGGCTCGGAGTTCGCCCCCTCAGACGCGGAGCTCAGCAAGCTCGCCGGCTTCGCGAAGGACAGCGAGGCCTCCCGCAAGGAAGCCCGGCGGCTCCTCAAGGAGGCCGGGGTCCCCGAGGGCTTTCCATTTACCCTGAAGAACCGGAACATCAAGGAGCCGTACGAGGCGGTGGGAGTCTATGTCATCGACCAGTGGCGGAAGGTCGGGCTGAATGTCACCCACCTGCCCCAGGAAGGGGGCCCCTATTTTGCCGACCTCCGTGCAGGCAACTACGAGACGAGCATCGACTTCGCCTGCGACTTCATGGATGAGCCAGACTATCAACTCATCAAGTTCATCAGTCGCCACAAGAGCCCCATCAATTATGCGAGGTACGTCGACCCGGTCGTGGATGACCTCTACGAAAAGCAGGGCCGGGCGACGGACCTGAAGGAGCGGCTCAAGCTCATCCGACAGATGGAGAAGCGGGTCCTGGACGAGCAGGCCTACCAGTTCCACGTCCTGTGGTGGCAGCGGATCATCCCCCACTGGGCCCGGGTGAAGGGGTGGAAGATCACCCCGAGCCACTACCTGAACCAGGACCTCCGGGATGTCTGGTTGGCCCCTGAGTAGCTAGACTCGAGGAGACGAGAGGTGCAGCGATATATCCTCAGGCGATTCCTCCTGATGATCCCCACGCTTTTCGGGGTGGCGGTCCTGGTCTTTTTCCTGCTGCGCGTCGCCCCGGGAGATATCGTGGAGTTGAA
>JAHFDE010000017.1:4970-20995 GCA_023249165.1 Candidatus Methylomirabilota bacterium
GACGAGAGGTGCAGCGATATATCCTCAGGCGATTCCTCCTGATGATCCCCACGCTTTTCGGGGTGGCGGTCCTGGTCTTTTTCCTGCTGCGCGTCGCCCCGGGAGATATCGTGGAGTTGAAGTATGCCGGGGTGGGCGCCTTTGTCTCGCAGGAGGCTATGGACCAGGAGCGCGCCCAACTCGGCCTGGACAAGCCCCTGTGGCAACAGTTCGGCGACTGGATGTGGGGGATTGCCCGTTTCGACTTTGGCGCCTCCATGTGGACGGGCCGCCCCATCACCTACGAGATCGCTATTCGCCTCCAGTTGAGCCTGCAGCTTGCCATCATGGCCACCATCGTGGCCGTGCTCCTGTCGATTCCCCTGGGGACGATCGCGGCCCTGAGGCAGGATACCTGGGTGGATTACGTGGTCCGGGTCTTTAGTATTGCCGGATTGGCGATGCCATCGTTCTGGCTCGGCATCTTGATGATCCTGGGCATGCTGATCTTCTTCCGTTGGCTCCCGCCGATGTTCTTTACTCCGATCTGGGTCGATCCGTGGGCGAATCTGTCACAGCTCATCTGGCCGGCCCTCGCGGTCGGCTACCGCTATTCCGCCGTCGCCACGCGGATGACCCGGTCCGCGGTCCTGGAGGTCCTGCGCGAAGACTACATCCGCACCGCCAGAGCCAAGGGTCTCTGGGAGAAGCTGATTCTCACCCGCCATGCCCTGAAAAACGCCATGCTGCCGGTCGTCACCGTCATCGGCCTCGAGTTCGCCTTCCTGATCGGAGGGCTGGTCGTCACCGAGCAGGTTTTTAATCTCAACGGGATCGGGATGCTCTTCGTGGAGGCCATCACGCGGCGCGACTACACCATGACCCAGGCCCTCGTCCTCCTGGTCTCGTTCACCTTCATTGTGGTGAACTTCGTCATGGATCTGGTGTACGCTTGGCTCGACCCGAGAATTCGTTATCAGTAGGAGGGGAAGATGCCGGGGCCTGCGGGCGCGGCAACGGAGGTCTCGGGTGCGAGGGTGAGCCTGCCGGGGTGGCTCCAGATCTCTCTTCGCTTCGCCCAGCAACGGCCGCTCGGCGCCGCGGGGGCAGTGATCGTCCTGGGAATGGCGCTCGCGGCCCTGCTGGCTGACATCATCGCCCCTGCTGACCCCTGGGCGACGAATTATAGCCTCATGTTTCAGCGTCCCAGCTCGCAGTTCTGGCTGGGAACCGACTCTTTCGGCCGCGACATCCTCTCTCGGATCATCTACGGCTCGCGGACCGCGCTCCTCATCGGGTTCACCTCCGCCTTCTTCGGCTCGACGCTGGGGGCCGTCATCGGCGTGGCCAGCGCCTACTTCGGCGGCCGCGTCGATCTGCTGATCCAGCGGCTCATGGACATCCTCCTCTCCTTCCCCCTCATCATCCTGGCGTTAGCCGTGGTGGCCATCCTCGGGATCGGGACCGTGAACGTCATCCTCGCCATCACCGTCCCCATGATCCCGCGCTGTGCTTTGGTCACGCGTGCCAGCGCCCTGGCGATCCGCGAGACCCCGTACGTCACGGCAGCCCGGGCGATGGGATTCAGCCATATGCGGATCATCTTCCGCCACATGCTTCCAAACGTCATGGCCCCGTATCTGATCCTGGTCACCGCCTTCCTGGGCCAGGCCATTCTCCTCGAGGCGTCCTTGAGCTTCCTCGGTCTTGGGGTGGCCGAGCCCACCCCGGCGTGGGGCCTCATGCTGCGGGGGGCCGCGGTGGAGTTCGCCGAGCGGGCCCCCTGGATGGCCATCTTCCCCGGGCTGGCGATCAGCGCCGCCGTCTTTGGGTTTAATCTCTTCGGTGATTCCCTCCGGGATGCGCTCGATCCCAAGCTCCGCACCGGCTGAGCCTTCCTGCGCCAGTAGCGATCTTGACGCTGTCCCCCTTTTCCGATAGCATACGAACGATCCTGATCATCCTGACGCCGGCGATCGGAGAGGGGGAGAGCCCTCCCATGGCCCAATGGTACGTCATTATCGCCCTCCTGGTGGCCACCCTCGTTGCCATCTTTGCCGTGCAGAATGCTCAGGAGGTCAATATCCGTTTCCTCGTGTGGTCCTTCCAGAGCTCGGTGGTCGTTGTGATCCTGATCTCCTTGGGTGTGGGGGCGCTGCTGGCCGCCCTCATCAGCCTGCCCCAGATGGTGAGGGGGAGGCGGCGGCTCAGGGAGAGCGAGAAACGGCTCGAGCGTTTGGCGGGGCACATTGACGTGTCGGAAGGGTCGGAGGTCCCCCACGAGGAATCATAACGGGGATGGGAGTGAGCCACGCGTTGACGGACGCCATTGAGATCCCCGGATGATCCGGTCTCGTCCCGGTTTGAGCGCTGCCGTCACTCGAATGGCTTTCATTGGCGGGCTCCTGACCGGGTGTGCCGCCGCCTCCGGAAGAGTCGTGGATGGTATGTACGTGGACGCGGCGAAGGGCTTCCGCGTCGACCTCCCTCGGAGCGGGTGGCGGGTCACATCATCGCCGGGGGCGGACCTGGCCCTTCGGCACACGGGCGCTGATGCCAGCATGGCGGTCTCGGCCAGTTGCCCGGAGCAGGAGAAAGGTCCCCTGCCCGCTCTGGCCCGGCACGTGTTCTTCGGGCTCCGCCAGGTCGAGTGGCTGCGACAGGGTCCTATCATGCTGGACGGGGTGGCAGGTCTCGAGACGGTGGTCAGGGGCAGGGGTGAAGGGGCACCCGTCCAGGTGCGGAGTATTGTGATCCGCCAAAAGGGGTGTCTCTACGATCTCCTCTTCGTTGCACCACCTGAGACGTTCGAGGCCCGGGGCGCGGACTTTGACGCCTTCCTCGCCGGGTGGCAGTTTTCCTCGGACAAGCCATGAGGGGTGCTGAGTCCACACGGGGGCTCTTCCTGGTGCTCGGCGGTAGGGTCACCGAGCTGCTCCAACAGCTCGGGGATGTCGCCCTGCTTTCCGGACGGACCTTCTACCAGGCCGTCAGACCCCCGTACGAGCTTCGGGCCCTGGTCCAGCAGATGGACCACGTCGGGGTCAAGTCGATCTCGATCTGCGGCATTGCGGCGGTCTTTACCGGGCTCGTCCTGGCCCTGCAGACCAGCTACGGGCTGGCCCGGTTCGGCGCCAAGGCCTACGTGGGGATCGTGGTCTCTCTGTCGATGGTGCGGGAGCTTGGGCCGGTGCTCACCGCCCTCCTCGTGGGGGGACGGGTGGGATCGGGGATCACCGCCGAGCTCGGGGCCATGAAGGTGACCGAACAGATCGACGCCATGCGGGCCTTGGGGGCCAATTACATCAAGAAGCTGGTGGTCCCCCGCGTCGTGAGTACCATGCTGGTTCTGCCGTTGCTCACCGTCCTGGCGGACGCGCTGGGGATCCTGGGAGGCATGGTCATCTCCCGGTATGAATTTCATGTGGACTCCCATCTGTACCTCAGCACCATCTGGCGCAATCTGCGATTGGCCGATCTGTTGAGTGGCCTGGGCAAGACGGTCGTCTTCGGATTTCTCATCGGGATCGTCGGTTGTTACAATGGCCTGGAGGTCTCGGGGGGGACCGAGGGGATCGGGCGGGCCACGACCGCCACGGTGGTGACCTCGGCCATCCTGATCCTGATCTCCGACTTCTTTCTGACGAAGCTCTTCTGGTGGCTCGAGATGCTCGCGTGATGGCCAGTGCCATTGGTCTTCATAAGCTCTACAAGGCCTTCGACGGCAACCAGGTCCTCCAGGGTTTGGATCTGACGATCGAGGCGGGTGAGATCCTGACCATCCTGGGGGGGAGCGGGACCGGCAAGAGCGTCCTCTTGAAGCTCATTATTGGACTCCTGAAGCCGGATGCAGGCCAGATCCTGGTCGAAGGTGAGGACATTGTCCCGCTGCAAGAGGAGGAACTCCTGAAGGTGCGGCGGAAGGTGGGCATGCTCTTTCAGGGGGCGGCCCTCTTCGACTCTATGAGCGTGATGGAGAATATCGCGTTCCCACTGCGGGAGCACACCCGGATGACCGAGGCGGAGATCCGGGGTCGCGTCGAGGAAGTCCTGGCGCTCGTGGGGATGGCCGGGGTGGAGGAGAAGCTTCCATCGGAGCTCTCGGGAGGCATGCGGAAACGCGTCGGGTTGGCCCGCGCGATCGCCCTGACGCCGCGGATCGTCCTCTACGACGAACCGACGACCGGCCTCGACCCCCGCAACGTGGACAAGATCAACGAATTGATCACCGATCTCCGGGCGAAGCTGCATGTGACCTCGGTGGTGGTCACC
This sequence comes from Candidatus Methylomirabilota bacterium, assembly GCA_023249165.1. GTDB lineage: Bacteria > Methylomirabilota > Methylomirabilia > Methylomirabilales > CSP1-5 > CSP1-5. The sequence continues at coordinate 9,222 of JAHFDE010000017.1, forward strand.
CACGATATTCAGAGCGCCTTGCGGATCTCGGACCGCGTTGCCCTGCTCTCCGACGGGCGTATCGCCGACACCGGTACCCCGGCGGAGATCGCACAGGCCGAGCACCCGGTGGTTCAGGAATTTTTGGCCGGCCACCTGTAAGACCAGCAGTCGGCGGTCAGCTATCAGCAGTCAGCATCAGGAGAGAAAAGCCGACGGCTGACAGCTGACAGCTGATGAGCTGCGCGGAGGCGCAATGCGGGATCGGGAGCTGCTGATCAAGTTTCGGGTCGGGGTCTTCGTCCTGGTGCTCCTTCTGCTCTTTGTGGCCTTCGTCCTGACCATCGGGATTCAGACCCGCGTCTTCGAGGCGCAGTACCCGCTGCGGGCCGCCTTTCGCGATGTGGAGGGGCTCGTCGTGGGGGCCCCGGTCCGCCTGGCGGGACTCTCCATAGGTACGGTGCGACGGATCGGCCTGAGTCCGGATGTCGCCGACCGGCGCATCCATGTCGAGGTGTCCATCGACCGGAGCTTCCAGGCCCGCGTCCGCGAAGACTCGGTGGCGACCATCGGGACCATTGGACTCGTCGGGGACAAGGTCTTTGAGATCACCGTGGGCAGCGAGGGCTCAAAGATCCTCGAGCCGGGGGCGATGCTTCACGTCGCCGAGCCGGTCGATTTCACCCGTCTCGTGTCCCGGGGAGGGGAGATCCTGGACGGTCTGGCAGATGCCACCCAATCCCTGAAAAGGATCCTCTCCGATGAGGCCGGGGGGGAGCTGGTTCGGGACCTGGGCCAGCTCGCCAAGAGTCTGCGCACGGTCAGTCAAGAGATAGAGAAGGGGGATGGGCTGCTGCACGCCCTGATCTTTGAGGAGGGTGGGAAGGACGTGATCGGGAAGCTCCGCGGAACTGTGACAGGGCTCGAGCGGGTGGTGGAGCGCCTGCAGGCCGGAGAGGGGCTCTTGGGGGCTCTGCTCTCCGATCCGGCCGGTGCCCAGATCCTCCAGGACCTTCGAGCGCTCGTCGCCGATCTCAGGCGGATCGCCGGGGGCCTGGCAGAGGGCGAGGGGACATTGGGGGCCCTCCTCAAGGATCCGACTGTGTATGAGGATCTCTCGAGCCTCCTCCGAGGAGCAGAGCGCAGCTGGGTTCTCCGCGGTCTCATCCGCTCCGGTGTCCGTGGGGGCCAGGATACGGTCCAGCCAGGTTCACCTTCCACCAAGCCATGATTTCCTCTGATCTACCCATCTGAAAGACCGCCCCACCATCACGGACCGATTTTTGCACGTTACCCCTCCGGATTTCGATCCCTCAATCTCGTTTACGTTGATATACGCAGGGGCGAGCATATGCGTTTGGGTCAGCGGCGTCGTGTGAGAGGTGGACTCCAGATCGCCGCGCGCCTTCTCTTCGGTCTTTTCCTCTTTCTCACGCTCGCTGACGCCGGGCTTCATCTCGCCCTCTCGACCGAGGGGGTGCAACAGCTCCTTCGGCCCCGAGTCGAGGGGGCCCTCAGCCATGAGCTCGAGCGCCAGGTCCGGGTCGGGACGATCGCGCTCTCCCCCTTCCTCAACTTTCTCGAGCTGCGTCAGGTCACTGTCACGGGTCCCGGGGGTGCGGCGGACGTTGAGGTCGACCGGGTCCGGTTGTACCCGGATCTTCGCCGCCTCCTCGGCCGAGAGTTGGTCGTGAGGACCGTGGTCCTGCTGCGCCCCGTGATCGATCTCCCCGAAGGACCTCCTTCAATGCCAGGCAGGCCTGAGGTGGTCTTGAGGATCCAATACCTCCTTGCTTTGCCGGTGGATCGTCTCGAGATCCGGCAGGGGCAATTGACCGCAGGGCGCGAAGGCCGAATCTGGAGCGCCGAGGGCCTCCATGTCGATCTCTGGCGCGAGAAGGCAGAGATCCGTGGTGACCTCCGGATCGCCGAGGGGGTGCTCCGTCTTTCCGAGGAACCGGTGCGATGGGGACCTGTGCAGGCCACCCTGGTCTTGGAGGAGCATGACCTGGTCGTTGCCCTCGAAGTCGGTCTGGAGGGCGGTGCCCTCGGAGCCATCGGGCGGGTCCGAGACGTCTTCAGGGCGCCGCGCCTGGCACTGGATGTTGGTGGTCAACTTCCCTTCTCATTGTATTTCCCTTCCCCCGGAACCATTCAACTGGCGGGTCAACTGACCGGGTCACCCGAGGACCCCCGGTTCCAGGGCGTCGCCCATCTCGAGGGTGGGCCCTGGCCCGACCTCGGGATCACGCTTCTTGCCGACCGAGAGGGGATTCGAAGTCAGGGCGTGAGGTTCCTTGCCGTCCCCAGCGACCTCTCGGGGGGGTTTGAGCTCAGGTGGAAGGACTTGAGCTACGACGCCCAGATCCGGGGGCGGGGGCTCGATCTCAAGCTGTTCAGGGTGCCTGGCCTGGCACGGCTCCCCCTGACCGGAAAGGTCACGCTGGAGGGCCTTGCGGCGGGCCGCGGGCTGACGGCTGCCGGGATGACGGGTCAGGTGACCTTTCGGGTCACGTCGCTCAAGCGCCGAGGTCAGCTCAGCGGTGGTGGAATGGTCGAGGGGTATGTGAAGGCACACGGAGGGCGCCTTTCGCTCGAGCGCCTTCAGGTGGATCTTCCCCCCAACCGGTTGATCATGCAGGGATCACTGGGAAAGGAGTTACACCTTGAGGTGTCGGGAAAGGCCCCTCGCGTGGACCTCATCGGTCATCTCCTCGGGGCGAGGGATGTCGGAGGAAAAGGAGAGGTGGCAGGGCAGGTGACAGGATCCGTCGGTGCCCCCGCCTTTCGAGGGACCCTCACCTGGGACGCACCCCGTCTGCTTGGGGTAGACCTCGACCGGATCCGGGGAGCGATTACCGTGACGGAGCGGATGCTCTACGCGCCTCATCTCGTCGTGACCCGGGGAAAGGGTACCGGCATCATCCGGCTCCGCATGACGCTGCCCGAGGAAGAGAAGGCCCTCGACCTCGAACAGGATCTCCGGATCCAGGCGGAGGGACAGGTCAACGGAGCCCTGCGGGATTGCTTATCTCTCTTTGTGCGGGGAGAGATCCCCGTGACAGGCCAGCTGAGTCTCGACGGCAGCGTCGCGGGTGTTCCTGCGCGGCTCGAGGGCCTGGGGCGCGTTCTCGTCAAGGATGCGGTCCTCTGGGGGGAGCCTTGGCAGGTGGTCGAAGGAGATGTAAGACTTGAGCCGGACCGTCTCCGGTTTGAGGGGGTGCGGCTCCTGCGGGGGGCCGAGCAGGTGAGCGGGAGCGGCCTTCTCCGCTTGGGGGAGCCTGGGGTGAGCTTCCGCCTGGCCGCACCGCGCCTTTCGCTGGAGGGGTTTCGCCTCTTCGCGGGCACGGGCCTCACCGGCACGATGCAGCTCGAGGTGGAGGGAGAGGGCAGCATCGACCATCCGACGATTCGGGGCGACTACCATCTCACGGCTCTCCGGTACGGCACGGTCCCCCTCGGGGTCGGTCGGGGTCGCCTTCTGCTGCAGGATCGAAAGATGACGGCTCGTCTGGCCCTCCCGAACCAGGGCTACTCCATCTTGGGAAGCTTGCAGGCCATCTCGCCCTACCCGTACGAGGTGCAGGTGAGCATGACGGAGGCGGAGCTGGCTTTGCTCTTTGCCCTTACCGGCTCCCCTCTCCTTCAGGGGGGGACTGGCACCGGGTCCGGGACAGCCGCAGTGGGCGGGGATCTCGCGCCACACCGTCTGACGAAGCTCGCCCTCGACCTTCACGCGCCCTCCCTCCGGATCCGGGACCACGCCTTTCAGATGGCTGAGCCGCTCCGTATCGACCTCCGCGAGGAGACCTTGACGATTTCTTCCGTCGCTGTGACCGGGAAGACCGGGTGGCTGAGCGCGCGGGGCCACATCGCGTTTGGAGGAGCGGTGGATGTCGGCGTGCAGGGCAAAATTCCTCTGGCCCTCGCCCTGTACTACCCAGGGATCATTGGGGGCGGCACGGGAGCCGGAGAGTTCGACGTGAAGACCTCGGGCTTGTGGAAAGCGCCCCGATATACCGGGTGGATCAAGATAGCAGGAGGTGGTTTCCGTCTGCTCGACCATCCGGAGCCCTTTCAGGAAATTGCGGGGCAGGTGAACTTCGAAGACCAAAAGATTCACATCCCGGCCCTTGAGGGGCGCTGGGCCGGGGGAAAGGTCAACGTCTCGGGGATCGCATCGCGAGGGCAGGGGAAGGGGTGGCGGTGGGCCTTCGATCTCCTTCTCGATGAGGCCAGGGGAGAGCGGGTATTTGTCCGAAGCGAGAAGGACAGGAAGAGTGTCACCGGGCAGACCAGCCTTTGGGGAACCGTGACGGCCGGAGGGAGCCGCTGGGCAGAGCTCAGGCAGTCCCTGGGGGGGAAGCTCCAGCTGGCCTTGAAGGACGGGAAGATCCTCGGTTTCACCGTCGTGGCCAACATCCTGCGGATCCTCAATCTGACCCCGGACCCCGTGAAAGGGGTTCCCTACGATTCCCTCAGGGCGACCTTCGAGCTGAAGCAGGAGATCTTGGAGACCCGGAATCTCACGTTCGTCTCGGACACGATCAAGATTGGCGGCGTCGGCACCATCGACCTGGGGCGCAAAGAAGTCGATATGCTCCTCGCGGTGCAGCCGCTGCGCACGGTGGATAAGGTGATCAATGCCCTGAAGTTGAGCAGGATCCCTGTCCTCGGCCGCCTCCTCTTCGGGAAGGAGCGGAGTGTGCTCGTAGTCGCTATCAAGGTCGAGGGGCCGCTGCATGAGCCCGAGGTCGCTCCGGTGCCCGAGGAGTCCCTCGGACGGGGGATACTCGGTATCTTCCGTCGCCTGTTCGAACTGCCGGGGGAGCTGGCCCCCAACCGCAAGTCCAGCGCTTCGAAGTGATTCGGTCGCCGAGATTGACCCGCCCGGGGTTTTTCTGGTAAAAAGGGGGCCGGTACCATCGGCGGCCTAGAGTGGTCCTGCCTTCGTTCCTCCCAGTGTCTCGTCGCCTTGCTCTCGGCGACCGAGGCGCGTGCTCCTCTCATATCAGGTTCCGGGAGTTCGTTGCACTGGGGGCGAGGCACTCTCTAGCCGGAAGAGAGACGGACGAGGCGCTGAAGCCCATCGACCTCGAAGGGGGCGAAATGCCGGCGGGGTATGCGGGAAAGCTCAAGGCGCTCGAGGAGCTCGTGCCCATCGTGCGCGACCTCCGGCGGCAGGGGAAGCGGGTGGTCTTCACCAACGGGTGCTTTGACCTGCTGCACCACGGTCACGTCCGGTACCTGGATCAGGCCAAGGCCTTGGGGGATGTGCTCGTCGTGGCCATCAACAGTGATGCATCGGTCCGCGCGCTGAAAGGGCCGGATCGACCTGTGATGTCTCACGCGGAGCGATCCGAGGTGATCGCCGCCCTGGCCGCGGTCGATTATGTTCTGATCTTTGAAGAGCTCGACCCGGAGAAGCTGATTCGGGCGCTCGAGCCGGACCTCCTGGTGAAGGGGGGGGATTGGCCGGTGGATCAGGTGGTCGGCCGACAGATTGTCGAAGGTCGGGGGGGGCGAGTCTGTACCCTCCCCTATGTGGAGGGGGCGTCGAGCAGCCAGCTCCTCCGCCGCATCCGGGAAGGTAAGGGATGATCACGGGACGACTTGCTGATGTCCAGGTGCCTGGGCTTCAGGAGGGGCTGCCGGATCTGATCGGAGACGGCGGCACGCTCAGCCTGTGCGGTCTTTGGGGGGGCGCCCGCACGCTGGTGGTGGCGGAGGTGGCCCGGGCACTGAGGCGTCCACTCGTGGTGGTGGCGACGACGCTCAGGGAGGCCGAGGAGCTCACGGCGGATCTTCGCTTCTTCCTCGATCGAGACCGCGTGCACCTCTTTCCGGAGCCCGAGGTCCCCCCATTTCAACCCGTCTCGCCCCCCCTCGAGGTCCGCGCAGAACGGATGCAGCGTCTCCGCGAACTGCGGGACGAGGCGCTGAAGGCGCTCGTCCTACCCCTTCACGCCCTCTTTCGTCGCCTCCTTCCCCCCGAGGCGCTCGATGGAGCCACCCTGCACCTCTATCCCCACCGGATCGTCCCTCTCGAGCAGGTGGTCGAGGTGCTCGAGATCGGCGGCTATCGGTCGGTCCCCCAGGTTGAGCAGGCGGGAGAGTATAGCCGCCGGGGAGGGATCCTGGACATTGGCCTTTCCCATCTCTCACATCCGGTCCGCATTGAGTTCTTTGGGGACGAGATCGAGTCGATCCGGGCCTTTGATGTCGGGACGCAACGCTCGCTGTCTGGCCCCGACCCCTCGACCCGCTCGGGGCTAGAGCGCGTCGAGGGGTCGGACCCCCGACGGCCTGACGGGGTGACCGTCCTTCCTCTTTCGGAGATTCTCTTGAGCCGGGAGGCTCGAGGGCTTGCCCAGGAGCGGACGATGGAGAAGGACACTCCGCTCCTGCGGGAGGCGGTCGAGGGGGGGAGGCTCGGGCCGGGGACCGAGCGGTATCTCCCCTACTTCTATCGACGAACAGTGCCTCTGTGGGAGTATTTTGCCCCCGGGACGATTCTCGTCTGGGACGATCCGGATCAGCTCACGGCGGCGGGTGGGATGATGGACAGGCTGCTCACAGAGGAGCACGCGCGACATCAGTCGGAAGGGCTTCCGTCGCTCACGGCGACCCACGTGCAGTGGACCGAGATTCACGCGGCGCTAGGGTCGCGGCCCCGGATCAATCTGCATCCGTTTGGACCGCCCCCGGGACAGGAGGGCGCGCCGCTGGTCTTTGAGACCGCGCAGATGCCGTCCTACCAGGGACGGTTCGACCCCCTGGTGCGCGATCTTGGCCTCTGGCGTCGGGAGGGACGCGCCATCACCCTCGTGGCCAAGGGACGGGCCCAGGCCGAGCGACTCTCAGAGGTCCTCCGCCAGCATGACCTCGGGGCGAGCCTCAGCGAGGGGCCGCCCGTCGCCGGACGGATCCAGATCCGGGAAGGCGGACTCAGCGCCGGTTTTCACTTTGCGCCACTCAGACAGACGTATCTGACGGAGGCCGAGATCTTTGGCCCGCGCCGGGCGGTTGCGGTCCGCCGGACGAAGATCCGCGAGGCCCGACCCTTCGCGGGATTCGAGGATGTGAAGCCAGGTGAGGTGGTGGTGCACGTGGATCACGGCATTGGCCGGTTTCACGGCCTGCGGCGGCTGACCACGGGCGAGGTGGAGGGAGATTACCTTCTCCTGGAATATGCGGGTGGCGATAAGCTGTACGTGCCGGTGGACAAGCTGCACCTCGTTCAGCGCTATGCCGGTGCAGACGGCGCCGCAGGCGGCCCTTCGGCAGTGAGCCCTTCGGTCTTGAGCTCAGGGTCGAAAGACTCAGGGCCGAACTGCCCCCCCCTCGATCGTTTGGGGTCGACGGCGTGGGCCCGGGCGAAGGAGCGGGTGCGGGCCTCCATTCGCGAGATGGCGGGGGAGCTGCTCCGGCTCTACGCCGCCCGGCAGGTGGCCGCAGGCCATGCCTTTGCTGCCGATACCCCCTGGCAGCGGGAGTTCGAAGCGGCCTTTCCCTTCGACGAGACACCGGATCAAGTCACGGCCATCCAGGCCGTCAAGGCCGATATGGAGCGGCCACAGCCCATGGACCGCCTCATCTGCGGCGATGTCGGCTACGGAAAGACCGAGGTGGCCATGCGGGCCGCGTTCAAGGCGGTGATGGACGGCACGCAGGTCGCCGTCCTTGTTCCCACGACCCTGTTAGCGCTGCAGCACTTCCAGTCGTTCTCGGATCGCTTCGCTCCCTTTCCGATCGTGGTGGAGATGCTCTCCCGGTTCCGCACGCGGGGGGAACAGCAGAAGGTCCTGCGCGGGCTGCGGGACGGGACCGTCGATGTGGTCATCGGCACCCACCGACTCTTGCAGACGGACGTCCGGTTCCGCGACCTGGGGCTCCTCGTCGTGGACGAAGAGCAGCGCTTTGGGGTGGGCGCCAAGGAGCGGCTGAAACAGTTCCGCACCGAGGTCGATGTGCTTACCCTCACCGCCACCCCGATTCCCCGGACCCTCCACATGTCAATGCTGGGGGTCCGGGATGTCTCTACCATCGAGACCCCGCCCGAGGACCGGCTGAGCATTCGCACCACCGTCACCCGCTTCGACGCCGAGGTGATCCGGCGGGCTGTCGAGGAAGAGATCGGCCGAGGCGGCCAGGTCTTCTTCGTCCACAACCGGGTGGAGAGCATCCACGCGGTGGCGCGATTCCTGAAGCGCCTCCTCCCCCACGTGAAGATCGCCGTGGCCCATGGCCAGATGACCGAGGAGGCTCTGGAGCGGGTCATGTGCGACTTTTACGCCAGGCGGTACCAACTCCTCTGCTCGACGGCCATCATCGAGTCGGGCCTCGACATCCCGACGGCCAACACCATCATCATCAATCGAGCGGATCGCTTTGGCCTGGCCCAGCTCTATCAACTCCGGGGCCGGGTCGGTCGGGACCGGTTCCGCGCGCATGCCTACCTCCTCGTCCCGCGAGAGGAGGCCCTGAATGAGAGCGCCCGGAAGCGGCTTCAGGTTATTGCCGAGCTGACGGAACTCGGATCCGGCTTCAAGATTGCCGCGAGGGACCTGGAGATCCGGGGGGCCGGCAATCTCCTCGGGCCCGAGCAGCACGGGCACATCAACGCGGTGGGGTTTGACCTCTACTGTCAGCTGATCCAGGAGACGGTCCGGGAACTCAAAGGGGCGGAGCAGGAAGCAGTGGTGGATCCGGTCCTGCGGCTCCCCATCGCGGCATCGATTCCCGAAACGTACGTGTCGGATGCCGCGGTCCGGCTGTCCCTGTACCGGCGCCTCTCGGTCGTCACCTCCTCCGCCGAGCGCGAGGAGTTCGCAGGGGAGCTCCAGGACCGGTTTGGCCCGCTGCCTCCGCCGGTGGAGCATCTGTTGGCTGTCGTCAAACTGAAGGCGGCGGCCCGGTCGCTCCGCATCAGGGAGATCGACGCCCGTCGCGAGGTCGTGCGGATCGCCTTCGGTGGAGCACCCCCCGTCCCCCCGGAGCGGGTCGTCGTCCTGCTCCGGGCGATGGGGGGCGCGCTTCGGTATGTGCCGGAGGATACCTTGGAGCTTTCGTGTGAGGGGGCGCCGGCGCTCGAGCGTCTTGTCAGGCTTCAGGCACTGATGGACCAGATGCGGGAGCCGTGCGGACGGACTGCGGGAGGGTCGTGATGCGCCGATACCGAACGATACTGCTCCCTGCGCTCCTCCTCGGGGGACAGGTGGCGGCGGCGGGGCAGGCGGTCCTCATCGATAAAGTGGTGGCTGTGGTGAACGACGAGGTGATTACCCTGAGCGAGATCCAGAAGGAGGGGAAGCCCCTCATTCAACGGATCCGCGAGGAGCTGGGTGAGGACACCCGCGCGAGCCAGATGCAGATTACCCAGCGGCAGATCCTCGATGCCCTGATCCTTCGCCGGTTGCAGCTCCAGGAGGCGAAGAAGGAAAAAGTCGTCGTGGAGCAGTCCGAGGTGACGGCGACCATAGAACAGATCAAGAAGGAGCATGGAATTACCACCGATGCCCGGTTCAGCGAGGCCCTCGCGCGGGAGAATCTCACCCTGGAGGAGTTCAGGACCAAGGTGTGGGAACAGCTCACGGTGGATCGCCTGATCACCCGGAAGGTGCGCACCGGCATTGTCGTGTCCGACGAGGAGGTAGCACGGTATTCGCCGGCGCCGGCCGGTGAGTCTCAGCAGCCCTCGTCCGTGCGGATCCGGCATATCTTCATCGGGATCCCCGGGGAGCCCTCCCCCGAGGACGTGGCGCGCGCCCGGACCCGGGCCGCGGAGGCGTCGGAACGGCTCAAGGGTGGGGGCGACTTTGGGAGAGTCGCCGCGGAGTATTCCGACGGCGCGGCGGCCCAGCAGGGTGGTGACGTGGGGGTCATCCGACAAGGAGACATGGATCCCGCCCTAGAGACGGTCGCCTTTTCGCTCAAGCCAGGGAGCATCAGCGATATTATCCAGACCGCGGGTGGCTTCCATATCATCAAGGTCGAGGAGCGGATGGCCGGCGATACCTCGACTGCCGAAGCCCGCGAGCGGATTCGCCAGCGCGTGTTCCTCGAGAAGTTCACGCAACGCATGAATGCATATCTGGCTGAGCTCAAACAGAAGGCCTATATCCAGGTCCGCCTCGACCAGTAGTTCATAGCAGTCAGCCGTCAGCAATCAGCAGTCGGCTTTGAAAAAGACTGACCGCTGTGACTGACGGCTTTAGAGCCGCTGACAGCTGACAGCGGACTGCTGACTGCGTCTTGGGTGGTTAGCAGAGGGGAAGGTCGGCAGTCGCATTGAGGTCAAGCGGTGCCACCTCGCCTCGGCCAAGGCGGTAAGACCCGGCGGCGGCGATCATGGCGGCGTTGTCGGTGCAGAGCTCGGGCCGGGGCCAGTACACTTCCAGACCTTCGCTGTTCGCCCTCCTCGCCAGGTGTTGTCTGAGCGTTTGGTTACATGCCACCCCGCCGGTCAAGAGGATCCGGGAGGCCCTGACGCGCTTCGCGGCCGTGATGGCGTTACGCGTGAGGACGTCCACGACCGCCTGCTGGAAGCCGGCCGCAATGTCCGCCACCAGCTGGGGGCTCAGGGGGGAGGAGTCGAGATAGTGAATCACCGCGGTCTTGAGGCCGCTGAAGCTGAAGTCTAACGATCCATGGCCGAGGATCGGCCGCGGAAGGGGGACCGCCCTGGGATCTCCGCTCAGCGCCGCCTGCTCGATGTGGGGGCCTCCGGGGTAGGGGAGACCGAGAATCTTCGCGACCTTGTCAAAGGCCTCTCCGGCCGCGTCATCTCGGGTACAGCCCAGCAGGCGGTATGTCCCGGGGCTTTCCGCGTGGTAGAGGTGCGTGTGGCCCCCCGACGCCACCAAGGCCACGTAGGGAGACTCGAGGTGCGGGTGGTCGAGGATACCAGCGTACAGATGCCCCTCAATGTGGTTGACCGCCACCAGAGGCTTTCCGAGGCTGTAGGCCAACCCCTTGGCCGCGGAGACCCCCACGAGGAGAGAACCGACTAGGCCGGGGCCGACCGTGACGGCGAGCCCGGTGAGATCACCGAACTCTATGCCAGCCTCGTGAACCGCCAGTCGGATGACCGGGCCGATCGTCTCCAGATGGCGGCGGGAGGCCAGCTCTGGCACGATCCCGCCGTAGGGGGCATGCACCTTTACCTGGGATGCCACGATGCTGGAACGAATCTTGTGCCCGCCTTCCAGCACCGCCGCCGCGGTTTCATCACACGAAGTCTCGATGCCCAGAACCAAATCCGCCATGTTCCGAAAGCTGTCAGCAGTCAGCAGTCCGCAGTCAGCACAGTCCGAGAAAAGCTGACAGCTGATAGCTGACGGCTGCTGTTGGCTTCTTGATCAGCCGGACGCCACCTTTCCTCCCGGGGTCCGTTCGTAAATCAGGATCGCCTTGAGGACCTCCACGGCGCGGCCGAGTTGCGGGTCGTTCTTAGGGTCGGGGGCGCTCCGGCCGAGGGGCCGGGACGGATCCCCCTCCTGTTCGCCGATGGTCTCCTGCCGCCGGTCCTTTGTCGAGCCCTGATTCTTGGTGGTCGTCGGTGCTTTGGGAGGCTCGACGACGATGTCCGGTGTGAGGCCGGCGCCGTCGATGGCGCGCTTATTGGGGGTGAAGTATTTGGCGGTGGTGAGCCTGAGCCCGGAGCCATCGTTCAGCGGAATCACGGTCTGCACCGTCCCCTTGCCAAAGGTCTGGGTCCCCACCACGACCGCCCGCTGGTGGTCCTGGAGCGCTCCCGCGACGATCTCGGAGGCACTGGCGGAGCCTTTGTTCAC
>JAHFDE010000138.1 GCA_023249165.1 Candidatus Methylomirabilota bacterium
GAGCGAAAGAGCCTCCGCGCCCAGCTCCGGCGGGGGATCGAGGAGGAACGATGAATACGCGACTGCTGGGAATCATGCGCAAAGAGTTCATCCAGCTCCGGAGGGATCGTATCACCTTGACCCTGATTCTCTTTATGCCGGCGATGATGCTCTGGATCTTCGGCATTGCGGTCAATACCGAGGTCAAGCACATCAGCACGGTGGTCTGGGACCAGGCCCGGCGGCAGGAAAGCCGAGAATTTCTCGAGGCCCTGGAGAATTCCCAGTATTTCGCGATCACCGATTACGCAAAGAACCTGCGGCAAGTCACCGAACAGATCGACCGGGGCGGGGCGAAGGTGGGGGTCGTGATCCCGCCCGACTTTGCCGAGAACCTCCACGCCAGGAGACCGGCGCAGGTCCAGGTCATCGTCGATGCCACGGACCCCCTGGTGGCCACCTCTGCGGTCAACGCAGCCACGGCCATTGGCCAGGCCCGCTCTCTGGATCTGGCTGTGGAGGCCCTCCAGGGCATGGGCATACGCGCCGAGTCGAGCGCCCTGCTCGATGTGCGGGTCCGCGCCTGGTACAATCCCGACATGCTGAGCCCCCTCTTCATCATTCCCGGCCTCATCGGCGCCATGCTGATGCAGACCACGATCGCCATCGTGGCCGCGGTCATCGTGCGCGAGAAAGAGCGGGGGACCCTCGAGGCCTTGATCGTGAGCCCGCTCAGGCGGTGGGAGCTGATGACGGGGAAGCTGGTCCCCAATATCGTGGTGGCCTACGCCCAGATGACATTCGCTCTGGTGCTGGGCCACCTCTTCTTCGATGTGCCTATCCGGGGGAACCTGGTTCTCTTGTACGCCCTGAGCCTGGTCTTCATCATCGGAAGCCTCGGCCTCGGGATCTACATCTCCACGCTCGCCCAGACCCAGCACCAGGCCATGCAGATCTCTTACTTCTTCTTCCTCCCCGGGATCTACCTCTCGGGCCTCCTCTTCCCGGTCGAGGGGATGCCGCCCATTGGCCAGGCCTTGGCCCATTTCATGCCCTTGACCTATTACCTCCAGATCCTGCGGGGCATTCTCCTCAAGGGGATCGGCATCGCCTATCTTTGGCCTCAGCTTTTGATCCTGTCGGCTTTTGGAGTCGTGGTCTTCACCTTGAGTGTCCTCCGATTCCAGAAGAGGTTGGGGTAGGCGGGCGGCCATGCGCATCCCCCCCGGAGCTGCCCTCGTGTGTGTGTTGAGCCTGCTCCTGGCGAGCGCGGTGATGGCGGGAACGCCAGGGTTGCGTGAGGCGGCATTGAAGTACTTTACGCCCGAGGAGATCGCGCGGGGCCAGAGCTACATGGGGGGCCGGTATCTCCTCTTCGGGATCCGCAGCGCGGTCCAGCTGGCCTTCTTTCTTCTCCTCATCTTCACGCCCGCGTCTCGCACGCTGAAGGATCTGAGCACCGTCTGGGCCGGTGATCGCCCGTGGCTCGCCCTGACCCTGTATGCCGCGTGCCTCCTGCTGCTGTACCGTCTTCTCCTCCTCCCCCTGGAACTCTACGGAGGCTATTATCGGGAGCACGCGTATGGCCTCTCGACTCAGGACCTCGGCGGCTGGTTCAAGGACTGGGGCAAGGGATTGCTCCTGCAGGTGATCCTGTTCTTGCCGACGGTGAACCTGCTGTATCTCTTTATCCGGCGCGACCCTCTCCGCTGGTTCCTGCCTGCCGGCGGGGTCCTCGCAGCATTGATACTCGTCCTTGCCTTTGCCGCCCCGGTCCTCATCGATCCCCTCTTTCACACCTTCACCCCGCTCAAGGATGCCGATCTGAAGGGGAGGGTGATCAGGCTGGCGGAGCGGGCGGGGATCGCGGTCGAGCAGGTGCTCGAGGCTGATGCGAGCCGCAGGACGGTCAAGGCCAATGCCTATGTCACGGGCTTCGGGCGGACGAAGCGCATTGTCCTGTATGACACGCTCCTCAAGGGGGCCTCAGTCGATGAGGTGGAGGCGGTGCTCGCCCATGAGATGGGCCACCGGATGTATCACCACATCTGGAAGGGAGTGGGGTTGTCAGTCGTTGCCCTGTTCGTCGGTCTCGGCATCGCTGCACTGGTCCTCCGATGGGTGAGCGCGCGAGGCCTGATCACGCATCCGGCTGATCCCGCCGGACTCCCGCTGCTCATTCTGACGCTGTTATTGCTGAGCCTGGTGACGCTGCCGCTCCAGAACGTCGTCTCTCGCCATTTCGAACGCCAGGCGGACCGCGCGGCCCTGGAACTCACCGGTAATCGCCAGGCCCACATCAAGGTCGAGGTGGATCTGGCGCGGTCCAACCTGGCCGACATCACCCCGCCCCGCTGGGCCGTCCTGCTCCTCTACACCCACCCCCCGGTCCTCGAACGCATCGCCATCGCCGAGTAGTGATATGTAGCGTCGCGGAAACATTCTAGGAGTCGCTGATTCTGTTGCACCAGCGCCTGCAGACCCCTCGCTCCGGGGCTCTCGCGGCGACCCTGGTCGGCGGCTTACGACCCGGGTCCCTCCGTGTTCACGATCCGTGCAAGGAAGGTCGGCACGGATCGCGCCTCGGTTTCCCAGGCCGTCGCCTGCCGAGGGACCCCGCCGCTTCCGCCAATGTCGCTCGGAGCCTGCAGGCGCTGTTACCATGGCGGGACACCGGCCGCCGCAAGCCAGATGGTGCCTGCCTCGGAAGGAACCCCCTCCTCGCCGTTGTCGCCTTCCCAGCCACGGACGTGGGCCGTTCGGATCCCGCAGGCCAACGGGTGGCGGAGGCCGGGCGCCCAGCCGCCCGCAGGAGAATTTCGCCACCGCTCTGTATTGCCTGATGGAATGGTGCGTGAAGTCTCCGAGGACGGCTGGGGTGGCCGACGACAGGACCCGTTGGCAATAGCGCAGGTGGGGGTGGCCATCCTACTGCCACACGATTCGCTCCTCCTCCGGATCTATTTCCCTCGCCGGCTCGCAGGTGGCGGAGGCCTGGGGCCCTTGGGAAAATAAAAATCGTAGAGCCAACACCCAGTCGCACGACCTTGACAGGATTAGGGACCTGTGGTAACCGAACGTAGTATAGACACGTGTTCAGTGCGAAGAGCGAGGTGGGCTTGTATGGCGGACCCTGCCGGTCTCGAACAGGCAGAGTTTTTCTTCCAGGAAGGCTATCGCCATCAGATGAGTGGCGACCTGGATGCCGCTGTCGAGAGCTATCGCCGCTCCATCGAGCTCTACCCCACGGCCGAGGCCCATACCTTTCTCGGGTGGGCGTACAGCTTTCAGGGCAAGATCGACGACGCCATCCGAGAATGCGAGGTCGCCATCCAGATCGACCCCGATTTTGGAAACCCCTATAACGACATCGGGGTCTACCTCATGGAGAAGGGGGAGTACGAGGCGGCCATTCCATGGCTTGTGAAGGCGATGCAGGCCAAGCGGTACGAACCGCGCCACTATCCCCACATCAACATGGCGCGCGTGTGCGCCAAGAAGGGGAAGATTGACGAGGCCATCGCCGAGCTCCGGAAGGCGCTCCAGTTTGATGCCAATCACCTGGGGGCGCGGCGTGAGCTGCACCGCCTGATCGGCATGCTGAACTGAAGGTTCGACCCCCGGGGTCTTGAGGGTGCTTTTTTCCGGGTCCCGGGGTCTTTTTTTTCCGGAGGGCCGGTGGGGACGCTGCTTCACACGGGTGCAGGCCCGGCAAATCTGGTGATCCGGGGAGGTACGCTCCTCAATGTCTATAGCGGGGAGCTGCTCGAAGGATGGGGCGTGGCCGTTCGGGGGGAGCGGATTGTCGCCGTGGGGCACGATCTCAGCCATGCCATCGGCCCCGAAACCGAAATGCTCGAGGCGAAAGGTCGATATCTCACCCCCGGCCTCATTGACGGTCACACCCATCTGGACTACATCCAAAGCCTGCACGAGTTCCTGCACGCGGCCGTGCCGCAGGGACTGACCACCGTCATCACCGAGCTGGTCCATGCAGCGAACGTGGCCGGGGCAGCCGCCTTTCGTGCCTTCCTCGCGGGCCTCGAGGGGCTACCGATCCTGGTCTACACCACGGCGCCCTGCATCTCGTTCCTCTGCTCTGACCGGGGCGATGGGCAGCCGGTCATCTCATCGCAAGAGGTGGCAGATCTCTTGGAGCATCCTCTGGTGCTGGGGCTTGGAGAGGTCTACTGGCATCTGGCATTAGATCACCGCCCTGACCTCCTCGCCTTGATCGAAAAGGCCCGTTCCCTTCGAAAACAGGTCGAGGGCCATGCCGCGGGCGCCCGCGGGTGGAAGCTCCAGCAGTACCTCGGCCTCGGGATCGGCTCGTGTCACGAGCCGACCACGGCAGAGGAAATCATCGAACGGCTCCGTCTCGGGGTCCACGCCATGGTTCGGGAGGGATCGGTCCGTCATGACGTGGGCGCCCTGAGCGGGGTGATTCCTTCCGGGGTCAATCTCCGCCGCCTGATCCTGGTCACCGATACCGTGTGGCCCGATGATCTTCTCGGCCGGGGATCCATGAACCATGTCGTCCGTCGGGCGATCGAGGTGGGTCTCGACCCGGTGTCGGCGGTCCGGGCGGCCACGCTGGCCTGTGCGGAGCATTTCGGCATCGACCACCTCGTGGGGGGCCTGGCACCTGGCAGATATGCCAATGTCTTGGTAATTCCGGATCTCAGGCGTATGGAGCCAGAGGTCGTGATCAGCAAGGGCAAGGTCATCGCGCGCGAGGGGCGGTGTCTGGTGGAGATCAAGGGAAATCCTCGGCTCCGGGAGGTTCTTCCTCGACCCGCGCTTCCACCGTCGTTCACGACGGCTGATCTCCAGGTCCCGGCCGATCGTTTGGGCGGATGGGTCAAGGTGCGGGTCGTCGGGATTGCCGGTCCGATCGTCACGAGAGAGATGACGCTTTCCCTCCCGGTGGAGGCGGGCCGGGTGATTGCTGATCCCAAGCAGGATGTCTTGAAGGCCGTGGTGCTGGATCGAAAGGGCCTCGGACACAAAACGGTCGGTTTTGTGCAAGGCTTTGGGCTGAGGGAAGGGGCGCTCGCCTCAAGCATCTCGTGGGACGTGAGCAATCTGGTGGCGATCGGGGCAAGCGATGCCGATATCGCTTTCGTGCTGAACCGGCTCGTCGAGATTGGTGGCGGGTTTGTCCTGGTGGTGGACGGGAAGGTGGTCGAAGAGCTTCCGATGCCGGTCGGGGGGATCATCAGCGAAGAGCCCGTTGCTGTCCTGGCCGAGAAGATGGCGCGGATCAAGAAGGCGGTCAAAGGGGTCGGCGCTACTGTCGATGATCCCTGCCTGACGCTTCAAGCCCTTACCTTCACCGCCATCCCGGCTGTGAGGCTGACGGAGCACGGGCTCCTCCAGGTCAAGACGCGTCAGATACTCCCCCTACTCGGTGACGCATCCTGAGAACTCTCGGTGCAGGGTTCTGCGACTACACTCTGATTATGGCCTGCAGCTTTCCCTTCGTCATTGCTGTTCAGGGAGGGATGAGCCATGAT